>CALKZS010000034.1 GCA_938002835.1 uncultured Dokdonia sp.
GAAATAATGAACAAAATTTATAATAACAAGGTAAAATAGATAGTTAGATTTGAATTTATTTTATCTATGGATAAGCACATTATGTGTGTATCGCTTTCGCGAAAGCGTAATCAAAGCATAGTATTATTTGTGTAGAGATCTATAAAAGATTTAAATACAATATCAATAGATTGAAAAAATTTACAGCATTTACTTATCTTAGTTATTTATAAACGAGTGTATTTATTATAATGGCAAAAAATCAAAGACGTTCTGAGGGTATTACTGAAGTGCAACACAATAAAACCTTAGTGATAGAACAACTCACAGTAAAACCACCTCTAAAACCTGAAGTGGTGTATGGTTTAAAATCGATGAAAGAGGTTTTTAATAATTACAAGCCTTCTGTTGGTGTTTTTTTGAAAGATTATAAAGGAGCAATTATAAATGAAGATTTTTCTTTTAATACTCTCGCAGATTTTCAACTAGAAAAAATCTTATCAAAAAGTAAATCAACCCAATCTTTAGTAGACTACAAGAATTTTTTATTTGCATTAGCAAATAAAATAAATGCCACTAGTGATTATAGAAAAATCATAGATAGCCCAGAGAAAAAAGAGCAGCTTTTACATTTGATTCAAGAACTAAAGTTAGAAATTTCTAAATAGTATGGAGTTAGAAAGTAACAAGCAAACAGCGATAAAAGACACTAGTAAGATTCCTGCAAAAAAAAAGAGGTATGATGAAGATTTAATGCTATTATTAGAAGATTTTATACCTAATTTAAAACATCTTAAGCCTGATAAAAAGATTGTTAGAGATTCTTTATTAACTAGTAAAGTTAACAAGGCAAATCGAGAAACACTTTTTGAAAAATTAAGTGCGCTAGAAATTTTACTTGAAAAATCATCAGATAGTACTTCTTTTAATCATAATATTCAAAATGAGATCATTGTAAATGATCAGGCCTATAATGAAAATGCCTTAGATATATTAAAAGGAACAAGGAATTTAGAAAGGTCTTATACATCTTTATCACATTTCTATAGAAATGTAGAAGAAGATACTATTGAGAATCTTTCTATTTTAAACGCATCTATTGATCAGTTAAGAGATCTTGATAATTCTACGTTTATAAGTTATGTTCGTGAAGAGATTAATACAAATTATGATAGACTTGATCTTAATGAGAATTACGGATTACTAGTAATTCCTGGATATTTAAAAAGAAATAGTGTTATTGAAGTATGGAGTAAAATAGCTTATAATAATAAAGTGCTTTTAATAACAGATTTTGAAAATTTAGACTCGGCAGATGATATTGTAGAGTTTTTTGAATCTGCAGAGCATACAGGAAGTGAGGTGTATAAATCTAACACTATAATGGCCTGCAATTGGTTAGTAGGAAGAGGGAAATATTCTTCTTTTAATGAAGAGGATGATCTTTTAATCCCTCCATCTACAGCATTAGCAGGTAAAATATATAGTGCTTTAGTATCTCAGGCTAGTGGTGGTAAGAAATATGGTGTTATAAGTTGGGTGAGAGGTGTTAGTTGTCATTTAAAAAAGGCTGATTTGGCAGAGTTAGAAAATTTAGGATTGATTCCTATGGTTTTTGAGAATGGACAAGTAATGGCATATTCATCTAAGACCTTATTTAATGGTAATAATTTAGGACTTCAGACATATTCTGTTGTTCGTGTATTTGATTTTATCTCAAAAGTTTTAATGGATTATCTAAATCAACGAACTTTTGAAAACTTTAATTCTAAGACTAGGCAAGAACTCGTAGGTGAGATTGTTTACTTTTTAGATAGTAAAACAGGAGCGGGTAATTTAATAGAAAGTTTTTCTATAAAAAAGTTTGAGCCAGACCCAAAACAGAAAGATAAAATTCAAGTACAGATACATCTTGAGCCATATTTTCCAGCAAAAAACTTTATTCTAGATATGGACACGAAGATTGGTGAAACTGGTAATCTCTGGAATGCTTCTTATAAACAAGAGTAATTTTTATGAGTATTATATTTTTGCTGGTGATAAATTAATATATAATCACTTTGTATAGTACCCAATTTTTTATATTTGTTTACTAGTAGGATACAACGTTTATAGCCTATTCTATTGTAATATACTTTATAAAATCAATTCAAAATGTATAAATCTCTTGTCGCCCTTTTTTTATGTCTATTTTCTCTTTCTGTTAGTGCTCAGACAGCAATAATTAGAGGGAATGTTATTGATGAAAAGACTAAAGAACCTATATCTGGTGTAACTATTAAAGTTGAAGATCTTGAAATCCTAGAAGAGACAGGTCAATCAGGAGAATTTATATTAAATAAAAATATACCTCAAGGGACAGTAACTATTAGTATTTTTAAGGAAGGCTATCAAAGAAAGTTCTTAAATATAGAAACTAGAAATGATTTAGAAGCAAGGGTTGATGATATATCACTAAAGCCTTTAAGAGGAGGTGTTTCGTCTAAGCCTAAAGATGAAATTACAGGAACCGCTATCGTAGGTACTATTATAGATAAATTTACAGGAAAGCCTGTGCCAGATGCTCGTCTTAAAATAGTCTCCAGTTATAAAACTACAACCACAGATTTAACGGGAAGATTTGTTTTAGATGATGGAGTACCTACTGGTATTAATCTAGTTTCTGTTGAAAAAGAAGGATATCTACCCAGCAGTTTTGAAGTCGTTATAAAATCAGGAAAAATATATACTATAGATTTTAGATTAGGAAGAGATACATATGATTTAGAAAATTTAATATTTAATACTTTTTCTGAAGATCAATTAACTACAGATAATTCAACCATTGCTGGGACTTCTGGGTTTTATCAAAACTCAACAGATATATTTTTGAATATTGCCGCCCAACAGTTTAGTCCAACTTTTTTTTCTGCTCGTGGTCAAGATGGAACTACAGGTAAAGTGTTAATAAATGGGACAGAATATAATAGCGCATATACTAATAATGTAGAATGGAATGCATTAGGAGGTTTAGAAGAAGTATTACAAGGTTCAATTAATAATTATGGATTGTCTTACTCAAAGTATAATCTAGGAGGGACTCTAGGTACTACAAACATTAATACTCGACCTTCTTTGTTTAGAGAAGGAGGAAAGGTTAGTTATCTAGGAAGTAATAGACGTTTTTTCTATGGTGTTAATGCTACAGCTGCAACAAAATTTGGGACAGGATGGTCTGCAGCCGCTTCTGCAACAAAGCGATATACAAATGAAGCTTTTTTTGACGGAACTCCTTATGATTCTAATTCTATCTATTTAGGTATCGAAAAACAAATAGGAGGGCAAAACTCAATAGCATTTACTGGTTTTTTTACACCAACAGACCAAAGTGGTAGATCTGCAAATACGCAAGAGGTTTTTGATTTAAAAGATAGAAGGTATAATAGTTACTGGGGAAACCTAGATGAAGACATCTTAAACGCTAGAGAACAAAGTGTACAACAGCCTTTTGTACAGTTAAGTGTAAATCTAAATATAACTCCTAGTTTACACTTATTAACTAATCTTAGTTATAATTTTGGAAGTATAGAAGAAAGATTTTTAGATTTTGATAACGTATCTACTGACGGAGGTTTATCATTTCCAGAAGATCCTAACCCTACAGCTGTAGGTAATTTACCTAGTGCTTTTTTTATAGATCCCAATAATCCTGATTTTGAAAACGGAACTATAGCGCGCAATAACTTTATAAACAACGGTCAAATAGAATGGGAACAACTTCTTGATGCAAACTCAAATTCTATATCAGGTAATTCTATTTATATCACTTATAGTGATATAATAGAGAATTCAAATTTTACATTCAATACAATTGCAGATTATAATCTAAATAATAATATTGATATTCAAGGTTCTTTTGCATATGCTATTAATAACTATAAAAACTTTGGACAAATAGATAATCTTCTAGGAGGTGCTGGTTATCTGGATGTACAGCTAGCAAATGGAACTGGAGATGATATACAATCTGATCTTGCAAATATTGATAGAATAGTTGAAGAAGGTGACGTCTTTAGGTATAATTACAACCTTTCTCAAACCAATATCAATTCTTTTATTCAAACTAAGTATACTAGTGAATCAATTGCAGGTTATATAGGAGTTGGCGGAGCTCTTACTACGAGTTATAGAGAAGGCGAGTTTGCAAATGGTTCTGCAGCACTACAATCTGAAGGAAAAGGAGAAGAGTACGATTTTTTAGATTACAATATAAAAGGAGGTGTAGATTTTGATATTAGTACTATGCATAGTATAAGTCTAGGAGGTATGTATCGTAAAGATGCTCCATCATTGCAAAATTTATTTATCAATGCACGTGAGAGTGATAATCCAAGAACATTTGAAATTAATGATATAGTGACTTTTGGGGATGAAATTATTGAAATAAAACAACAAAACACGATTGCTGTAGAAGCAAACTATAATGTTGATTTACCTTTTTTTAGAGCAAAAGTTTCTGGATACTATACAGATGTTAGTGATGCTACAGAAACTAATAACTTAAATAATACTAGTGTAGGTGGTGATAGTTCTTCTTTTGTTAGTGAGGTGATCACAGGTATTAACAAAAGATATATGGGGGTTGAGTTAGGTTTTAGTTATGATTTATTTGATTCATTAGAGATTAAAGGTGGGGCATCAGTTGGACAACATACGTATACTAATAATCCAGATCTATACTATGTGGTTTCAGAAGATAATATTAGATCAGCTGGGCAAACTTCTTTTCAAAATTTACGTATTCAAAATGGACCATCAACAGTAGCTTCTTTGGGTTTTAAATATAATGATGAAGATAACTGGTGGTTTGAAGCAATGGGTAATTTTTATGATGATCAATATGTACAAATTAATCCATATACTCGTTCGGCAGATTTTTTCTTAGATAATAATGGATTCGTTTTTGATGATATAGATACTGAAGCAGCAATAAGCTTGTTAGAGCAAGAAAAATTTGATCATTATATATTAGTAAATCTTTCAGGAGGTAAATACTGGATCATAGGTGAAGATAATTATGTAGGTTTTACTGCAGGAATTCATAATGTCTTTGGAGAAAATTATTATGCAGGAGGTATTGAAAATACGGGTACTCTTAAATATGATGCTTTAGTTATAGATGCTACAAGAGAACAGCCTTTATATTCTACTAGGAGATGGAGTGGGTATGGAACTACCTACTTTGTTAATTTATTTTATAAGTTTTAAGTCTTGAATCTAACACTTGTTTTAAATAGGGCGCAAACATAAATCAGAGTTATTAATAAAATAAGCTTATACTTAATTATTCTAAATAAGTTTAAGAGGTTGTGATAAATTTATAGTGTATGGTTATACAGTCATTTAATTTTTATTCAATATTTGAAGTTTCCTTATTACCTTACTTGCTTTGTTATACTAATTAAAATCAAATATTACATAATGAATAATATACTAGGTATAGGTTCTAGAATACAACACGCTAGATTAGGAAAAGGTGTAGTCACAAATGTGACATCAGAATTGTATTGGGTTACATTTATAGAGAGTGGTCTTGAGACCATCACACTTGATGATGATTTTGAGGTAATAGAGGCTTTAGAAGGAGATGTAGATACAGTAAGTATTTATGAGGTAGAAAAATCATTGCGTGATTTACTTAAAAGATATAGTGATATTTCTGAAGTAGTACCTCTGGCAGATAAGTGGAGAGGAGGAACACTAACCTTATCACCTAAGGATAAGACTCTTTCTTCTAAAGATATTCCTATAGATACTTTTTTTCATAAAATTGTGATGGTAAGAGATCGTATACGTGTAATGGAACAAAAAATAAATAGTAGTAAAGTGTTAGAAGATCAAGATAAGATTGATTTACAACAATATCTCACTCGTATTTATGGTAGTCTCACAACATTTAATATTCTTTTTAAAAACAATTTGCAAAATTTTAAAGGAGAAGGGAAGTCTAAATAAATTGTATAGATATGTTTTTTACGCTTTCGCGAAAGCGAAGTAAACTTTACTATTTAAAAATATATACTTAGCTTGCACAAATTATAATAATAAACTTAATTTTAAAAATGGAAGATTTTCAACCACATATAGTCCCTGTAAGTAGTCTTGCTCAAGATCGTAGAGTAGATTTTTATCGTAAAACATATACTCACGTAGCGCTAGCAGTACTTTTATTTATAATAGTAGAGTATTTATTTCTTCAATCTCCTATGATTGTTAATTTTGCATTGTCATTAACGGGTGGATGGAGTTGGTTATTATTACTAGGAGCGTTTATGTTTATTACTAATTATGCTGAAGGACTTGCACTTAAAAGTAGGTCTAAAAATAGACATTATCTCGCATTAGGAATCTATGTAGTTGCAGAGGCATTTATTTTTGTTCCACTTTTATTTATTGCTTTTAATATGATAGATGGAGTAGAGATCATACAAAAAGCTGCCGTAATGACTATTGCACTTTTTGCAGGACTCTCTGCTGTTGTAATACTTACAAAAAAAGACTTTTCATTTTTAAAAGCTGCACTTACTATAGGTTTCTTTATAGCTATAGGTCTAATGGTTGCAGGAACTATATTTGGATTTGATCTTGGTTTGTGGTTTAGTGTGGGAATGATTGTACTTGCTGCTGGATCTATATTATATACAACTTCTGGGATGGTACACAAATATGATGAAGAACAGTATGTAGCAGCAGCTTTAGGGTTATTTGCTTCGTTAATGTTACTATTTTGGTACATCTTACGAATTTTTATGTCTAGAGATTAGTCTAGATTACCTAAAAAAAGCGTCTATTAAACCAAATAGACGCTTTTTTTTTATGAGTACATTTAATCTTATGATACCATTTCTTTTAAGTTTTTTATAGTATTTACAGGATCTTCAGATTTAAAAACATAACTTCCAGCAACTAATACATTTGCTCCTGCATCTACAAGTTGCTTTGCATTTTTATTTGTTACTCCTCCATCTATTTCTATTAAAGTATTTACTTTTTTACGATCAATAAGTTCTTTAAGGGCAATTACTTTATCATAAGTATTTTCTATAAAGCTTTGTCCTCCAAAACCAGGATTAACACTCATAATACAAACTAAATCTATATCTTGAATTACATCTTCTAATAGACTAATGTTTGTATGCGGATTAAGTGCGACACCTGCCTTCATTCCTGCAGCTTTTATGGCTTGTAATGTTCTATGTAAATGAGTACAGGCCTCAAAATGTACGGTAAGTATAGAACTACCTAAATCTGCAAAGGTTTGTATATAACGATCTGGATCTACAATCATAAGATGCACATCAAGTGTTTTTGTTGCGTGTGTAGCAATGTCTCTTAAAACAGGCATTCCAAAAGAAATATTAGGAACAAAAACACCATCCATTATATCAATATGAAACCAGTTTGCATCACTGTGATTTATCATTTCGATATCACGTTGAAGATTTGCAAAATCTGCTGCAAGTACAGATGGTGCGATAAGAATTTTAGCCATTTTATAAGAATTTAAAACAAATGTAAGGCAATTGTTTTTTTGTTATATACTATTTGGATACATATTAGAAGGTCATTTTTTTCTTTATAATTAAAATGCTAATTATTATAAATGAAAAATCCCCGGTAATCAGCCGAGGATTCATTCATCAATCAAAAAACGAACAGTTATGATAAACTGTTGTTGCGTTTATTAAGTCGTCAAAAGAGACGTTAATTACATATTTGTAAGAAATTTCTATACAAAGATACAAAACCTTTTAAACCTTACACACTTATAAGGCTTAATTACTCAAGTTATACTTATATAAAATTGAATTATTAACCTAGATAAGTTTTTAAAATTCTACTTCGTGAGGTGTGTTTTAACCTACGTATAGCCTTTTCTTTTATTTGTCTAACACGTTCACGAGTAAGGTCAAAAGTCTCTCCTATTTCTTCTAAGGTCATAGGATGTTGGTTTGCAAGTCCAAAGTAAAGCCTTATTACATCTGCTTCACGAGGAGTAAGTGTTTCTAGTGCTCGTTCTATCTCAGTTTTTAAAGACTCGTGTAATAATTCACGGTCAGGATTAGGAGATTCACCAGAGCGTAGTACGTCATATAAATTAGAATCTTCTCCTTCTATAAGAGGGGCATCCATACTAACGTGACGCCCTGCATTTTTCATAGATTCTTTAACATCACTAATAGTCATATCAAGTTCCTTTGCAATTTCTTCGGCACTTGGGGGACGCTCGTGCGCTTGCTCTAAAAAGGCAAACGTTTTGTTAATTTTATTAATAGACCCTATTTTATTGAGAGGTAATCGTACGATTCGAGATTGTTCTGCAAGTGCTTGTAATATAGATTGACGTATCCACCATACAGCATACGAGATAAATTTAAAACCACGAGTTTCATCAAAACGCTTTGCAGCTTTGATAAGGCCTAGATTTCCTTCATTAATAAGGTCAGGAAGTGTGAGCCCTTGGTTTTGGTATTGTTTTGATACAGAAACTACAAAACGAAGATTTGCTTTTGTAAGCTGTTCTAAAGCACGTTGATCTCCAGCCTTTATACGTTGAGCAAGTTCTACTTCTTCATCTGCTGTAATAAGATCTACTTTACCTATTTCTTGAAGGTATTTGTCTAATGAGGCTGTCTCACGATTGGTAACTTGTTTTGTAATTTTAAGTTGTCTCATAGTATAATAAACTTGGATTTGGGTACTAACTACTTCTTATACGTAACAAAGGACTAAAATGTTACAGAAATCTTAAAAGTTTTTTGTTTTTGTCGATTTATCGTTGACAAGCTGATATTTTATATGTTAATATTATGTTATTTTTATTGATTTAACAGAAAAGATGTTAATGGAAAATTCAAATTAAACTATACAAAAATTTGATTAATAAAATCAAAAATAAAGTACTTCTTATTCTAGCTCTAAAAGAAAAATATACATTTGATCACATAAATTAAGCTCATTTTATGATGGCATTATAACCTGTTCATTCATAAATTTTTATTAAGTATAAAAAACAATTACTATAAATGCATTTATCATTAAGGGTTATTAAATATCTTTGTAATATATGATATCACTTCCGCTTTTTATATCAGGAACAGAAATTGCATTCATTATCTTTATAGTGTTAATGGTTTTTGGTGCAGATAAAGTTCCAGAAATTGCTCGTGGGTTAGGAAAAGGGATGCGTCAGCTCAAAGACGCAACTAATGATATAAAATCTGAAATCACTAAAACTGCTGAGCGTCAAGATATTGATATAAATATTACAAAAGACATCAAAAATGAAATTGAAAAAGCAAAAGAAGATATAAATGATATCACAGGTCCTATTAAGCGATCACTATAAATGTGGGAGCAATTAAAGCATTGGGATAGAGATGTACTCATTTATATAAACAACCTTACTATCGAAAGATTTGATTCTTTTTGGGTTTTTGTTACTCAAATAGAAAACTGGACACTCCTTTATGTACTTTTTTTCTTTCTTTTTTTTTCAGTATACCCAAAACTAAAGGCTGTAAAGGGAGTAGCATTAACAATAGTTGTTTTTATTATCTCATTGTTTTTAACAGGCATTGTTAAATATAGTGTAGCAAGAGTGCGTCCTAATAATATTCCAGATTTAAAACCTTTTATTCGTATTCTTCAAACTCCAGATCATTATAGTTTTTTCTCTGGTCACGCTGCTGTTTCTTTTGCAGTGACAACATTTGTTGTACTTGTGTTTAGAAATAGGTTTAAATGGATTTATGTATTTTATATATGGCCTATCATCTTTTCTATGAGTCGTATTTTTGTAGGAGTTCATTATCCTAGTGATATTTTAGTAGGTACAGGTATAGGAATAAGTATTGCTGTGTTAACCTGGAAATATGTCTCAAAAAGAATATTAAGGTATTGAGTGCTTTATGTTAAAACGTATGTTTCTTTGAGAGAATTGTAATTTACACTTTTAAAAAATCAAAAAAAACTATTTTAAAACACCTTTAGTTGCGAATCTTTTAATATATTTTGATCTTCTAATTAAAACCATCAAAATGAAAAAAGTAAATCAACTACTCGCGGCTATCTGCCTTTTAAGTATTCTGTCGTGCTCTAATGAGGAACAATTACTCACAGACCAATCAACAACAGATAATCTTACTATTGAAGAGAATTTTCAATCTACAAAGTTTCTTAATATAGATGAGATCAATAAAATTATTGATCAATCTTTTTATGACAAACAATCTTTTTCTTGGGATGATGTTCCCGCAAATGTATTATGGAGTGCATCTGTTCACGGAGGACAAATGATTACTGTTGGATATGGAGATAAAGGAGAAAGTTTTCATCAAGAAAAGAATAGTCGTATAACAGAAATACAAAATGATATTATTGAGATTGTTCAATCTAGTGAAAATAAAACTAGGTCTTCTCTTAAAGTAAAAGCAGATGAAATTCTCAATGTGATAGATATTGAAGTAAGCGAGCTTGTAACAATACAAGAACTTAGAGCAGCATCAAATATAAGATACCTAGAGCCTAACGGATATTCTTTTTATGAGTTAACAAAACCTCAGGGAGCTTCAGAACAACATCAAACTCGCGATGCTGGGTGTGATACAAGTGGACAAACACTTAATTCTAATGATTATCGTACAATCTCTCCAGGAGCAAAGTTGCCTTGGATATTTGATTATCATAATATTGAAGCTGCCTGGAGTCAAGCTACCGGGCAAGGTGTTACAATAGGAATTATAGACACAGGTCTTTCTCCTAATCAATCATTGTTAGGATCTAATTTTGGAGATGGAGCATCTGTAAATAATCGAACAGTAGAAAAATACGGGACCTATATAGATTCAAATTGGTGGTGGGCAACGGGAACTGATGGCCCAAATGATCAATGTGGTCACGGTACTAGTATGGCAGCAGCAGCTGTAGCACCTCGTAATAATGATGGTCTTCCAGTAGGAGTTGCTTATGATGCAAACTTAGTAATGTACAGAGGGACATCAGATGTATTACTTAATGATTACCACGAGCGAAAAGGAGTTTCTAACGCTCTCATAGCACTTGCAAATCGTAGTGATGTAAACATCATTTCAATGTCTGTGGGATATCCTTGGGGAATAGGAAATGTAAGAGATGCAGTAGAATATGCATATAGTAACGGTAAACTCATATTTGCAGCTGGAGGAACATCGTCATCATTTACTAATTGGTATCCAGTGATATTTCCAGCAAGTATGTCTGAAACAGTTGCTGTAACAGGTATTACAGATGGACCTGGATATACACAATGTGATATTTGTCACAATGGTAATGAGATAGAATTTACTATCGTAATGCAACGTGCAGGAAACGATAGTAGAACAAATCCTGTATTAGGATTTAATAATGGTCAAACTGATTATTCTGGCGGTTCTTCTATAGCTACAGCAACAACAGCAGGAATTGCAGCATTAGTTTGGTCTAAGTATCCTAATTGGTCAAGATCACAGGTGTTAAATAAAATGCGTAGTACAGCAAGTCTTTCTGGAAATACAAGTAGTAACTATGGCTATGGTAATGTAAATGCAAACCTTGCAGTACAATAATTAACTGTCTAATCAACCAAAAAAGAGGACCTCACTTTATGTGGGGTTTTTTTTGCTTTCGCGAAAGCGTATCACATACATACACTTCTATATATTAAAATATAATATCACTACAGTTTATAGCACTCTACTTACAGTAAGTCCATCACGTATAGGTAGTAATACCGTCTCTAGTCTTTTGTCGTTATTGAGAAGGCCATTATATTCAAGTAGCACTTTAGTGTCTATGTCTTTTTCTTTTAATGGTTCTATTACTTTACCACTCCATAATACATTATCAGAAAGAATAATCCCACCAGGATTCATTTTTTCTATAATTGCGTGAAAGTAATTAATGTAATTGCTTTTATCTGCATCGATAAAAACAAGATCAAAAGAGGTTTCTAATGATGGAATAATCTTAAGTGCCTGTCCTAAATGTTGCTGTATTTGAGAGCCATATGGCGAAAGATCAAAATGCTTTCTTTGAAGGTCTATGAGCTCTTCTTTAATATCAATAGTATGAAGTATTCCATTTTCTGACAATCCTTCTGCTAGACAGAGTGCAGAGTATCCTGTAAATGTTCCGACCTCTAAAATGGACTTAGGCGATACTAATTTTGAAATCATACTTAAAACCCTTCCTTGATAGGCTCCAGAAAGCATACGAGGCTGTAGTACTTTTTGATAGGTCTCTTTAGTAAGCGCTTTAAGGTGTGCAGGTTCTTGAGCAGAATGTGCTACAACATAATCATCAAGGTGTTCTGGTAAGAAATGCATAATGTATGATTTCTGTAAATATAACAATCCATATTCCCATTATTATATAATAGTATAATAATGGGAATTATTGTAGTATCTAATTAAAGCGTAAGATCAGAAAAAGATCCATTTGTGATTTCAACAGTATCACTGTCACTAGCTCTCACAGCAATAAACTCAAAAGTAGCAGAAATAGTTCCTGCATCTTCATCATACTCTGAGATAGTGATTGATCCACTACCGCCTTCATTTACTGAACTATAAAATGTAGTTTCATCATTAGGTAAATAAACGGCTGTACCTTCAAGTGTAAAACCTGAAAGATTAAAAGTTCCTGCAGCATCAAAATTATTGATTAAGAAAGAAATAAAATCTCCATTACTATTAGTTCCTGAAATATTTAACACTCCACTTTGAATGGTAGCAAAGGTAACTGCTTCTATAGATTCAAAATCTTCACCATCTACTTGAGCTATAATAGTTCCATCTTGACTTCCTTGAGCATTATCATCATTACTAGAATTGTCATCATCACTAGAGCAACTAAATGTTATAATTGCTATAAAAATTAAAATTAGAGATTTGAGGTATTTCATTTTGTAGGTTTTTAAGAATTAAGCCACAAAAGTAATAATATATATCGACAAAAAGTTAAATTTTAATGTTTAAATGTGGTTTCTGGTAATGATTTAGACCAGCGTTAAGGTAAATACTTTATAAAATTTAAAGAGTATTTTTTAGGATTCGTTTTCTAAAAGCTGCTTTCTTTTTTTCATCATCACCATATAACCATCGTACTACATTGTCATCCCATATTTTATCATATTCTATAGGATTTATAATCTTACGTTCTAAAGCAAGATCAAGGATTTTCCCAGGATAACTGCTTTGATTATCACTTTCCATTTCTCCTAAAGGATATGGGTCATCAAGACCCATTACTACTTGTTGTGCACCTTGATTTTCTATAACAAGTTTAAGAGAGTTTGTATCGTGTACAAGAGTGTCAAAAAATATGTTAGGATGCCCTACAGACTTTCTAGGGTGTGTTTTGCCTTCAAAAAGATCGGGCCTTCCATCAAAACCTTGAATACGACGTCCTAAATTTATTTGTGCTAATTGACCCCCGTGAGCAAAGCATACCCTCATCCCTGGAAATTTATCTGCATATCCGTTTAATGTCATAAAATGGTATGCGTCTGCACATTGAGCAAGCATCCAGATAAGGTGAAAACGCCAACTGGTATTTTCTAGTTTTATAAACTTTTCTCCATCATAAGGGTGGACTTCTACAGCAAGATTGTATTTGCTTGCAAGTTCAAAAATAGGCTCATTTTCTTCGTCAAAAATACATCGCCACGTTCCTATTGTATCCATATAATGTGTAGGGAGGCATAGTAAATCCATACCTAAAACTTCTACACAACGTTCTATTTCCCATAAAGCACCTCTTACAAATCCTGGGTGGACAACAAACCCTGTTGTAAACTTATCAGGATGATCATTTTGTACACGTGCATTAAAATCATTTTGAAAACGGAGCGCTTGTTTCATCTCTTCCAGTCTTAAGCCATTACCATAGAGTTGTGATAAATTGAGCACAACGGCGTGATCAATTTTATTGCGCTCCATCCATTCTAATTTTTCGTGTAAGAAAAAACTAGAATCTGTCACAGGACGGCTCCAATCTTTTTGGAGCATATATTTTCGATCTTTATCTACCCAGAATATCCCTTTATCTTTCATAAACTGAGGGATTTCTTCGGGATAAGGAAGTAAGTGGGAATGACCGTTAATGCGTATTTTACGTTGTGACATAGCGTGTAGCTTTCGCAAAAGCGTAATTAGTTAGTTTTTTAAAAATACAAATTATTACTATGTAAAGGACTTGAGACTCTATACTTGTTTTACGATTCTCTTAAGTTTATGATTGTGTCTCCATCTTAAAACAGTTCTTAAAAAGATAATGAATAGTCCTAAACAGAGATAGGAAAATGATGGACTGTCAAATTCAATAAGAAAACAAAATACTAGAATAGGGGGGAAGGCAATACTTAAAATAATAGAAAGTAATCCATATACTTTTACTTGCTCCATATATCTTTTGTGTTTTTCGGTAAGTCTTTTATTATTAATTGAAATAAAAATAGTATCGTGACCAAAAAGTGGGGCGTCAAAAAGGGTTATATACTCGTACTCGATATTTTTTGTTTCTCCCAGCTTAGGGGTTTTTGCCATTCCTGGGATGATTGTAGTAACTGTGAGTTCATTTACTTTTGAAAGATAGTGAAGTGTTTTTCCAGATCCCTCAGCTTTTAAAGTCCATTGACCTTTATCTGAGTTAATTTTAAAAGTTTTTGCGCTAGTTTCTTTTATGGTAAACCATATAGATAAAGAAAGTAAGCCTAATATTACAGCAAGAATTAAATAAAAAAAACCAGCTATAAAACTCTCGCTAAAAAATAAAACTGTCATATACCATATTACTAGATCAAGAGCTCCAAAAACAATAAACATTTCAATATAGTAAATGCGTGCGTGCTTTAGATACCGTTCAATAATAAATTGTTCAGTAGCATTGGGATCTCTGGAGTTGTTGTTAATGATTTCTTCCATAAGGTTTAAAAGACTGTTTTATAATTAATCACATAAACAAACAGATCTTTTGTGAATGGCTTTTTTAAATATTTTTTTAGTATTGTTATGTAAAATCTCTTTTTTCGCTTTCGCGAAAGCGTATGCATCTTCAACATCTTGTGCAGAACTATCAGGAATTTTACCATATACTTCTCCAATAGACGGATTATAGTTGTTTATCCATTCTCCAGAATGTGTGTCTTGGTAATTACCGTTTATATAGTTCTGTATGTTCTTTTATTACTCTTTATTGGTCTCAAAAATAGTTAAAACTATGTACTTTAGTGCATTTCGCTTTAGCTTCTAAAAACCTTTACCTTTGTTTTATGCCAGAACAAAGAACCAATAGTCATAGTGTTTCTCGATTAACTGTTCATATAGTTTGGAGTACAAAATATCGTTATCACGTTTTGAAAGGCGATATTCAGATACGCTGTCGTTCTCTATTGATACAAATATGTGAATCAGAAGATGTTCAAATCTTGAAAGGAGTAATTTAAAAAGATCACGTTCATATGCATTTGGAGTATATGCCTTCAAAAAAGGTAAGTGATTTGGTTAAGAAATTAAAGGGTAGAAGTTCAAGAAAACTTCAACAAGAGTTTCCTGAATTACAAAAGAAATATTGGGGTAGAGATTT
>CALKZS010000035.1 GCA_938002835.1 uncultured Dokdonia sp.
TAACCCAATGCAAGAAAAAAACATATTAAAAATCGCAGTAACAGGGATTATTTTCTATATGATCGCATCTGGGATTGTATCGGTTTTAAATAGCCTTTTTGTGTTTGTAAATTCTAAGTTGCACTTAGAAAGTGAGATTTTGATAGGGGTTGTGCATCTCTTTCTTGGTGTTGTAGCAGCAGTTATTGTTATTGTGTTGTATATCTGTTTTTTAAAAGATAAAACCCCGTCAAGTGTAACTGTAATTCTCTCTTTTGTATTATTATTAATAATAAGTATAGGTGCACTATTTTTAAGTACATTAAGTGTTACAGTATCTGCTGCTGGAGGAAGTTCGTCTATGGCAACAATGGCAATACATCAACAATCACGTCTTTTATCTACTCAAATAGTGATGCCACTCACATTGTTTATCTATTTTCTAGTGAGAATTTATAGAAAATAGAGCCATAATTTAAAGAATAAAAAATACAGCGTTGTAAAGAGTAAGCCACAAGCAATTAACGTCATACACCATATTTTAATTTTCCATTTGCTTAGTTCTTCTTTAAACTGAGTAGAAAAAGCTTCAAGCTCTTCTGTAGAAAGTGTAGGAGCATCTTTAATTGCTGTAAACTCTTGATCTGTTTCTATCTTTCTGTTAAAATATCTTAGTTTAGAACTTTTTTGAGATAAGTTAGCTTTTACAGATTTCATCATTTCTTGTCTTGAGTGCATCATATATAGCTTTCTAATAGTTAGTGAACGTTTGTAAAAATCATATCCCAAGGGATTAAGGAAGCACAAGTAATAAGAACAACTAATAACGCAATAGTTACTATTACCAGTTTACGCGTTCTTACTTTGTTAGCCTTGCGCATTTTCCTTCTTATTTTCATAAGATCTTCAAAACTTGCTTTTTTAGGATCTACCCATTTTTCATTTACCGTAGATACAAATGAAAGTTTGCCTATACCGCGCTTTTGTTTTAATAAATTTCTATTGTTGCGCATTATTTGATTTGCTGCAAGAGCTGCTCCCCCGAATCCCATACCTTTCCCGTTTTAGTTATATAGATAGGTAGTCTAAAATATGAGTTTGTTACAAGTAATTGTTTTGTGAAGTAAGCAATAACGGGTGTTTAGCGTTTTGTGTAAAAATGGGAAGTATAGTAAAATTATAGGGAGAGATGATTTTTGATATGCTTTCGCGAAAGCGTAAAGAAACATTTAAATTTCTTCTAAAACCATTTTAAAATAGGAAGAAAATCACTCAATTGTAACTAGCAAAATACTCCCAACAGCTAGCAGAATACCGATCCAATTTTTTGTAGTTAGTTTCTCTTTAAAAAGTAAGATTCCTAAGAGGGTACTTAGCATTACTATAGCAACATTATTAACAGTAAAAATGGTAGAACTGTCAAAACCTGGTTCTCGCAATGCTTTTAAAAGCATCGCAATAGAAAAGAAGTTAGGAACACCAAGACAAACGCCAGCAATAACGTTTTTAAACTCAAATTTAAATGTTCCTTTAATAATTTGATATCCTATAATTAATAGCCCAATGACTCCTGCTGCTAGAAAAACGGTAGCACTAAAAATAGAGACATCTCCCTCACTAATATAGCGATCTTCTATAAATTTAAGACTTGTGTCTATTGTACCACTTCCTAAGAATACTAGGATAGGAAAAATCAAGTTTTTCTTTTTAAGAGTGACTTCTTTTTTTGCTTTTGCAGAGACTAGATATACAGCAACAAGCGCTGTGATAATCCCGATCACCTTATATATACCTAATGCCTCTTTATAGTATAATACGCCAAAAAGAATAGGGATCACAACACTCATCTTTGTGGCTACAGAAACTACTGAAAGTCCGCTTTTTTGAGTAGTAATAGCCATTAAATTAAAGATCGAAATAAAGATAAGACCAAGAATAATACTACTATAAAACCAATTTTGAGAAGGGATTTGGGTAATTGTAATAGAACCTTGATAAAATAAAACACCAGAAGCAAAAGCTACAAAGTAATTTACAATAATGGCGTGTAGTGTGTTGATCTCATACTTTGCAAATAACTTAAAAATTGCAAAAATAAAACTAGAAGCAGCGATACTAAGTAATAGATAAATCACAACGTATTGTTTTTAAAAGTATGTAGGATATCTTCTTTAATATGTTGTGTTTTTATAAGATCAAAATGGTTAGATGTTACAGGAGCTTTAGTTCCTTCATTAAAAGTAACATTTCCAGTAAATACACGAGCCTCATCCCAAAGATTTGCATCAATAAAATGCTGTAGTGTTGCAGCGCCACCTTCTATAATTACAGATTGAATGTTTGCGTCATACAAAGTGTTGCAAATTTGTATTGGGTCTGTGGTATCAATAACAATGGTTTTTGCAGCATTGTTAAAAACAGAAAGTGATTGTGGCAAATCACCTTTAGTATCTATCACAATACGAGTAGGAGAGGTTCCTTCCCAATCTCTTGTGGTGAGACTCGGGTTGTCTTTAATTACTGTATTACCACCCACGAGAATACCCATCTCTTCACTTCTCCATTTATGCACAAGTTGTCTTGAGTAGGTATTTGTGATCCAAACGGGTTGTTGTGCGTCTCTAGATTTTGGTGCAATAAAACCATCTGTAGTTTCTGCCCATTTTAAAATGATATAAGGTCTTTTTTTCTCGTGATATGTAAAAAAGCGTTTATTGATCTCATAACACTCTTTTTCTAAAACCCCTACAGTGACATCTATGCCGGCACTTATTAATTTTTTTATGCCATTACCAGCCACTTTTGCAAACGGATCTATGGTGCCTATAACCACTTTTTTAATATTAGAGGCGATCACAAGATCTGCGCACGGAGGTGTTTTTCCCCAGTGAGAACAAGGTTCTAGTGATACATAGAGTGTCGCTTCTTCAATAAGAGTAGGATAATTTTTTTTTGCAAAATTAATACAGTTCACCTCTGCGTGAGTACCTCCATAGGCTTGTGTAAAACCTTCGGCGATAATAGTGTTATTATGAACTAAAATTGCTCCCACAGATGGATTAGGCATTGCGGCTGGAAGTCCATTTTTTGCAAGTTGGAGGCAACGTTTTATATAGGTGTTGTGTATCTTCACATTACAAAAATAACCCTTTGCGAGCGATGAACAAACCCTTGATAAGACTTATAAAAAAAGAAGATAATCCTTACGTTGCAGCAATAGTGCGCAGCGTGATTTTAGAAATGGGAGCCCCTAAAGTAGGGACAGCATATGCCGATAAAAACCTAGAACGTATGTATGAGCATTATCAGCGGGATAGAGCTGCATATTTTGTTGTAGTTCAGGATAATAAAGTGATAGGCTGTGCCGGTATTGCTCAGTTAGATAATTATGAAGGTAATGTGTGCGAACTTCAAAAAATGTATTTTCTACCAGAAGCTCGTGGCACAGGAATGGGGAGTAAAATGATGAATATATGTCTCGAGACTGCTCGTTCATTTGGCTATGAACAGTGTTATCTAGAGACAATGCCTTATATGGAAGCAGCAAGGAAATTATATAAACGCACAGGTTTTTACAATATAGATCAACCTTTGGGAGATACAGGGCATTATTCGTGTCCCGTTCATATGCTTTTTGACTTATGACTATAGATGATTTTAGAGCATTATTTAGAAAACACCTCTCAGGGCATACAGAGCCAGAAGAGATAGAAAACCTTTGTTTTATTGCATTACAACACGTGTTAGGAATGAGTAGAGTAGAGATCTCGCTTTCGCGAAAGCAAATGCTCAACAATCTCCAAGAAAAAACATTATCCAAAATATTGGATAGATTAGTACAAAGCGAGCCCATACAATACATTATAGGAACCACAGAGTTTTATGGTCTTGAATTTCAGGTAAATCCTGCGACATTAATACCACGTCCAGAAACCGAAGAATTGGTAGAATGGATCGTTACCTCAGGAATAGGCATTCAGAATTCAGGATTGAAAATTTTAGATATAGGAACAGGATCTGGATGTATAGCAATATCACTAGCACATACTATAAAATCATCTCAGGTTTCGGCAATTGATATTTCTAGTGAAGCGTTAAAAACGGCATCACAAAATGCAGTGTCAAATCAAGTAGACGTCACATTTATAGAAAAAGATATTTTGCAAACTGAAAAGTTAGATACTTCTTATGATATTATAGTGAGTAATCCACCTTATGTGAGAGATCTTGAAAAGAAAGAAATGCGAGCTAATGTACTCAATAACGAACCTGAAAAAGCGCTCTTTGTT
The DNA here is from genome assembly GCA_938002835.1 of uncultured Dokdonia sp. Classification (GTDB taxonomy): domain Bacteria; phylum Bacteroidota; class Bacteroidia; order Flavobacteriales; family Flavobacteriaceae; genus Dokdonia. The sequence continues at coordinate 4,269 of CALKZS010000035.1, forward strand.
CCAGATGACGATCCGTTGGTGTTTTATAAAAAAATAGGAAACTTAGCTCTTGAAGATTTGAAAAACAATGGAATGCTCTTTTTTGAAATCAATGAATACTTAGGAGCCGAAACGGTATCACTTCTTAAAAACATAGGTTTTAAAGAGGTAGCATTGCGACAAGACCTGTTTGGAAAAGATAGAATGATTAGAGCTATTAAATAAAATATAAATTGTGATTGTGTAAATCTATTTGACTAGGGTTAAATAGATTTCTGCCTTCGCAGAAATGAAATATAATGAAACTAACCTCAATATGCGTCTACTGTGGTAGCAGCTCAGGAATAGATCCAGAAATAATACATCAAGCAGAGCTGCTTGGAAAAACATTAGCCCAAAAAGAAATAACACTAGTCTATGGCGCTGCAAAAATTGGTATAATGGGAGCTGTCGCTCAAGGAGCATTAGATCATAATGGGAAAGTGATAGGTGTAATTCCTAAGTTTTTGCAAATAAAAGAAGTGGTTCATACGGGACTTACAGAACTCATTGTAAATGAAACAATGTCTGAGCGTAAGTTAAAACTACAAGAACTCTCTGATGGATTTATAACACTACCTGGAGGCTTTGGGACAATGGAAGAGCTCTTTGAAGTGCTTACCTGGAGTCAGTTAGCATTGCATCAAAAACCAGTAGGAATGCTCAATGTTAATGGGTTTTATGATGACCTTTTAAAAGCTTTAAAGAATATGGTAGACAAAGGATTTTTAAAACAAGAAAATTTAGAAATTCTATTAGTAGATACAACTGTAGATGGTTTGTTAGAGCAAATGAATAATTTTAAACCACAAGCAATGCCTAAGTGGTTAAAGGCATCACTAGATGTAAAGAAATAGATCAATTTTATAAAAAATGCATTTTGATTGTAGTATAACTGGTTGATCGACTGTTTGTAGTAATATTCTTAGAAGTATATCTTTTTTTAGTATTTTACATACTGATGTTACGCACAATTATTAACTGGTGTTACGTACTAAATCATCAAAAGTTTAACCTTGTTGTTAATAAGTATTTAAACTTCTGATTACTATAAATTTAGAAATAAATACCTACTTAAATTTATTAATCAATTAGATAGCAGTTGACATATTTAATGGCTAAAACGATTAAAAAAGTTATTTTTTTCAAGAAAAATGAAATATGGCTTACAGCAACCAAAGCAGCTAGGAAACAATTAGACAAGTTATCAACACCTAATCTTAATTCTAAACAAATTGCTGCGTAACATCAGTAACTTAGTTATGTTACGGGTTATTTTATAAAAAATAATTCGTTAAAATTATAAATAAATATTAAAGCGCTATTCTTTATAACTTTATACATTATATATCATTATTTTTAAAAAAAATAATACACTATGAATAGTTTACGATTAGGAGATACAGCGCCAGACTTTAAGGCTGTAACAACAGAGGGAGATCTTAGCTTCCATAATTGGTTAGGAGATCAATGGGGAGTTTTATTCTCACATCCGGCAGATTATACTCCGGTATGTACCACAGAATTAGGGACAGCAGCAAAATATAAAGGAGAGTTTGACAAACGCAATGTAAAGATGATTGCCTTAAGTGTAGATGGACTTGCATCTCATAAAGAATGGATTAAGGATATTAATGAGACACAGCATACCGAGGTTAACTTTCCTATCATAGCAGATGAAGATCGCAACGTTGCAGAACTTTATGATATGATACACCCCGAAGCAGATAATAAACTAACCATACGTTCTGTTTTTATTGTAGGTCCTGATAAAAAAATCAAGTTAATATTGTCTTATCCAGCATCTACGGGGCGCAATTTTGATGAGCTAGTGAGAGTAATAGATTCGTTGCAACTCACAGCTTATAGAAAACTTGCTACTCCAGCAAACTGGAAGCACGGTGATGATTGTGTGATTTCTCCATCCGTAAAAAATGAAGATATAGCAGCTATGTTTCCTAAAGGACATACAGAGATCAAGCCATATTTACGTATGACACCTATGCCAGATTAATCACTAGCAAACACAATATTATAAAAGCCAATATCACTCTAAAATGATATTGGCTTTTTCTATATAAAAGGTTTTTGGATTTATAGTATATACGCTTTCGCGAAAGCATAATTGTTAACATTTTATTAGTAATAATTCTTTTTTTATTTCAGAACTTAAACACAAATTATAACGTGTAGTCAATCAAATCCAAAAACGTATGAAAAGAAGAAATTTTGTTCAGCTGGCGGGAATGGGAGCTGGAGCCTTAATGGTTCCGTCAATGATGCTAGGGAACGATATCCCTACAGAAGCTCTACTCGAACCAGGAATGGACGTACTTGTAAAAAAACAGCTTGCAGATGTTGCACTTAATACCGCAAAAAGTCTGGGAGCTACGTATGCTGATGCTCGTATAGGGAGGTATCTCAACCAGTTTGTATTTACACGAGAAGCACAGGTGCAAAATGTTGTAAGCACTGAATCTTTTGGGATAGGAGTGCGTGTGATTGCAAATGGTACTTGGGGGTTTGCATCGACCAATGATGTCACAGACGCTGGTATTAAAAAAGCAACCCAAGAAGCAGTAGCCATTGCAAAGGCAAATTCTACAATACAAAAAGAACCTGTAGTACTTGCTCCTGTAAAAGCATATGGAGAAGTCTCTTGGAAAACACCTGTAACAAAAGATTTTAAAGAAGTTCCAATTTCAGAAAAAGTAGATTTATTACTATCTGCAAATGCAGAAGCTATTAAGAATGGAGCAAACTTTGTAAATAGTGCTTTATTTATGGTGAATGAGCAAAAATATTTTGCATCTACAGACGGATCTTATATAGATCAAGATGTACACCGTATTTGGCCAAGATTTGGGGTAACGGCCATAGGTGATGGAGCGTTTAAAACGCGCCAGTCTATGGGAGCACCTATGGGAATGGGATATGAATATCTAGATGGGCTTGCTTCAGAAAAACTAGAAGGACCACTTGGCCTAAAATTATATCGTAACAGTTACGATATGATAGAAGATGCAGCAACAGCAGCAAAGCAAGCAAAAGAAATGCTCACCGCAAAGTCTGTAGATGCAGGAAAATATGACCTTGTATTAGAGCCTAACCATTTAGGTCTTACTATACACGAGTCTGTAGGCCATCCTACAGAATTAGATCGTGTGTTAGGATATGAAGCAAATTATGCAGGAACAAGTTTTGCAACGATTGATAAATGGAAGACTAAAAACTTCCAGTATGGTAGTGACATTGTAAATATAGTGGCAGATAAGGTACAACCTGGATCTTTAGGTGCTATAGGTTGGGATGATGAAGGAGTACAAACAAAAAAATGGGACATTATTCGTAATGGAGTATTAGTAAATTACCAAGCGATACGTGATCAAGTTAAAATGATTGATCAAAACGAATCTCACGGATGTTGTTATGCTCAGAGTTGGAACGATGTTCAGTTTCAACGTATGCCTAATATCTCACTAGAAGCTGGGAAAGAACCATATTCTATAGATGAGATGATTAAAGACGTAGAAAAAGGAATATACATCGCAGGTAGAGGATCTTACTCAATAGATCAACAGCGTTATAACTTCCAGTTTGGAGGTACAGTGTTTTATGAAATTAAAGATGGAAAGATTGTAGGAATGCTTAACGATGTAGCCTACCAATCTAATACTCAAGAATTTTGGAATTCTTGTGCTAAAATTTGTGATCAGAGTGATTATAGGTTATTTGGGACATTCTTTGATGGAAAAGGACAACCTTCACAAGTAAGTGCTGTTTCGCACGGAAGTGCTACCACGCGATTTAATGATATTAATGTAATTAATACTGGTCGTTCAGTATAAGTCTAACCTTTTAAGAAAAACACAATGGGAATATTTTCAAAAGAAGAGGCTAGAAAAATTTTAGAAAAAGCCTTGAGTTTCTCGACAGCAGATACCTGTGTCGTAACAATGAACGGAAACGAAAGTGGTAACATACGTTATGCACGTAACTCAGTATCTACTGCAGGATCACAATCAAGTCACTCGCTAGCGGTACAGTCAAGTTTTGGTAAAAAATCTGGAACAGCAACTATTGATGAGTTTGATGATGCATCACTCAAAAAAGTAGTAGCAAGAGCAGAAGAACTTGCACAGCTAGCACCAGAAAATCCAGAGTTTATGGAGCCGTTAGGACCACAAACATATGATGAGTCAAAAACCTATATAGAAGCAACAGCAAATATAACACCAGAATATAGAGCAGGTGTTGCTAGTAATAGTATAGATCCTGCATCTCAACAAGATGTGACGGCAGCAGGTTTTTTAGATGACGGAGCAGGTTTTAGTGCGATGATGAATTCTAAAGGATTATTTGCATACAATCAATCTACTTATGTAGATTTTACAGTGACAATGCGTACTAATGATGGTACAGGTTCTGGTTGGGTTACTAGAGATTTTAATGACATCTCAAAATTTGATGCAAAAGAAGCAGCAAATACAGCCATAAAGAAAGCAGTACTCTCAAAAGAAGCTCGGGCTATTGAACCAGGAAAATATACTGTAATTTTAGAACCCTCTGCAGGTTTAGGGTTATTACAAGGATTAGGTCGTTCTATAGATGCACGCTCTGCAGATGAAGGTCGTAGCTTTATGTCTAAAGAAGGAGGCGGTACTAAAATAGGAGAAAAAATAGTAGATGAGCGTGTAACGCTTACCTCAGATCCTCTTAATGAAGAAGTGCCAGCAGCTACTTGGGGTGGTGATGGACAACCACTCAAGAAAACAACGTGGATAGAAAATGGGGTTGTAAAAAATCTTGCTTATGATCGTTTTTGGGCAAAAGAAAAAGGAGTAGATCCTGTACCTTTTCCTAGTAATTTTATAATGGCTGGAGGTGATGCATCTCTAGAAGATCTTATTAAGAGTACTAAAAAAGGAATTTTGGTAACTCGTTTGTGGTACATACGTTCGGTAGATCCTCAGACATTACTGTATACCGGATTAACAAGAGATGGAACGTTTTATATAGAGAACGGAAAGATCAAGTATCCAGTAAAGAATTTCCGTTTTAA
>CALKZS010000036.1 GCA_938002835.1 uncultured Dokdonia sp.
GCTCCTCTTTGCCAGCTATGATAGTATTACAAAGGTTTTTATATCCCCTGTAAAGATTTCTTTCTTATTTTTCTCAATATGCCTTGATTCACACTTCCTTTGAGCTGGTTCTGCCTTGTATAAACCACTACGACCCTCTGAATTTCTTCTTAATTCTCTATAAATTGTAGAGGTATTTTTCCCAATCGTTTCTGCTATAACTGATTTGGGCAGGTTTTGCTCATTGAGAATAGCAATTTCATACCTTTGTGATAACGTTAAATGTGACCTATTTTTTTTGAGTTTTACAACCCGAAAGTATGAAGATTTTTTCAACAACAAACTGTTGCGTTTATTACTTGAATCTAAGTAATTTATAGGATAAAATGAGCAATAGAAGGATATTAAGTATCTTGATCTATTATACTTGGTATAGCATTATTACAAATAAGTTTTGAATGAGTTGCTATATGAGCTTAACCCAGTAAATAATGAAAAAGAATTATCTAAATAGTGTCAAGAAACAATTTGAGTATTATAAAACACTTGGAGAAAAAACGTTTGATCAATTAAAAGACAAAGAACTATTTTGGCAATTTAATAAAGAGAGTAACTCAATAGCTGTTATAGTGAATCACCTCTCGGGAAATATGAAATCTAGATGGACCGATTTTTTAATTTCTGATGGAGAAAAAGATTGGAGAAATCGAGATGTAGAATTTCAACCTATAATAAAATCAAGGGAAGAATTAATTGAAAAGTGGACCTCTGGATGGGAATGTCTTTTTGAAGCACTAAATTCTATTAATAAAACAAATTTTGATTCAGAAATCTTTATTAGAAATCAAAGTCACTCAATCATTGAAGCTATCAATAGACAGATGATGCACTATGCATATCATATTGGACAAATTGTATATTTAGGTAAAATGATTAAGGACAATAATTGGCAGAGTTTATCTATTCCAAAAGGAGAATCTAAAGATTTTAATTCTAAAAAAAGTTCTAAAGGAAAACACAAAGGACACTTTACGGATGAAATATAAAACATCAATTAACGACTCATAAAGTAGACAATTAAAAAACCCAATTATGAAATCCTCATTTTCACAAATAATAAACTCAGACACACCAGTTTTGGTTGATTTTTTTGCCACTTGGTGTGGGCCGTGTCAAGCACTGGCTCCTATTCTAAAACAAGTAAAAGACGAGCTAGGGGAGTCTGTTAAAATTGTAAAAATCGATATTGATAAAAATCAGAGACTGGCAACGCAGTATAATGTGCGTGGTGTGCCTACAATGATATTATATAAAAACGGAAAACAAACCTGGCGACAGTCTGGCGTGGTAGATAAAAATGCAATTGTACATCAAATTAAATCCTTGTAAATGATTTTTATTATTTCTCCAGAAAAGACCATTGCAAATGAGATAGAGACACTTCATAAGTTATTTGAAGTAGGTCTTACACACTTTCATTTTAGAAAGCCTAATGCGACACTTCCAGAGCATCAAGAATATCTAGATAAGATAGATAAGCGTTTTCACAATTGTATTGTGACACATAATTTTCATAAAGAGTTGTGTGAGCAATATAATTTGATGGGGGTTCACTTAGAAGAAGCAAAATGGCGAGCGCAAGGAAATGACTTAAAGGAATATGTTTCTGCTTTTGCAAAAGCAAATAAAACGATTTCTTCATCGTACCACGAGATGGAAGATCTAGATGCGCAACACGATATATTTAACTATTATATATTGAGTCCTGTATTTGCTGCCATTTCAAAAAGCGAGATAGAAGGAAGAGGTTTTAATGTGCAGCATATAGATAAATTTGTTGCAGGAATGGGAGGTATTAATGCGCAAACTATTCCAGATGCATATCATTTGGGATTTAGAGGTTTTGGCACCATAGGCGGTGTGTGGAGTCAGGAAGATCCGGTTACTGCGTTTATGGAGATGAAAACAGCTTTAGGTACAGTAGGATAGTTAATGTGATTGCGCTTTCGCGAAAGCGTATGCAAAAAAAAAACCAATGCCCAAAAAAGGATCGCCAAAAAATACCAAAAACAAAGCAAAACACGCTAAGCTTATGGATCGTAAGAAAAAAAAGGAGCGAGAAAAAAAAGAAGCCAGTCGTGAGCGATTAAAACTAGCCAAAGAAAAAATGAAAGAGCAACAGTAATATCATTTACTTGCATTTTTTTGAAAATAAATAAATCTCCAAGCAACCTTTTGGACTTTAGTGTCGTCTTATTATAAAACAATCATTTATGACTACTCTAATAAAATTTATTATTTCACTCTTACTTGTAATCGCAAGTACTAATGTATTCTCACAATCGTATACTGCAAAAGTTAAAGATGCAGAGACAGGAGAATCTATCCCTTTTGCAACAATCCAGTTTACACTTAATAGTGGAACAATCACAAATGAAGAGGGTATCTTTACTATTCAAGAAAAAGACATTAAAAAGATTACAGATTCTGTATATATCTCATCTATGGGATATGAAGAAAAAGGTATATGGCTTCCCACGCAGCGTGATACGATTATACATTTGGCATCAAAAGCTTTTGAATTAAAAGGTGTTTTTTTAACAGATAACCCGCTTTCTGTAGAAGAGATTATAGATAATGTTTCTGAAAATTTAGATAAAAATTATGATGTTAATACGCTTTCGCGAAAGCGTGTATTTCTTCGTCACTCTATCATTAGTGCGATGAAAAAAATAAACCTTGATTTTAAAGAGTCTACCATAGATGAGTTTGATGAGAAGTTTATGGATAGTGTGTCAAAGCTCATCCCTCGCAATTCTGATTTTTATCAAGAAATGGTAGGCGATGTATATGGTAATTATGGAGAAAATAAACTTGTAGTAGATAAAGCAGCAGAGTTATATGATAAGTCTAAAAACCTATCTATAGAAGGTGTAAATGAGACTATAGAACGTGTTTTTAAAGAAAACGTAAAGCCAGATTCTTATCTTAAATTTAAGTCAGGACTCTTTAGCACAAAGATAGAGGTAGACTCACTTTTACAAGCAAATGAAGATGCAGATAAGGTGGCAGAAAAAGTAGAAGAAAGTGATAATAAGTGGTCTTTTACAAAGCAAATGAAACGCCAGATAACATCTATATATAAAGAATTGCTGTTTAATGAAGATTCAAAACTAGATATACTTAGAAAGTCAAGTAGATATGAGTTTACAAAAGACGATTTTACATATATAGATGACGAGCCTGTGTACATTATACATTTTGAACCTAAAAGAAGCAAAGATTTTAAAGGGACATTGTATATTAATACAGAAGACTTTGCTATAGTACGTGCAGATTTTACTAATGTGAGGCCATTGTATAAGTTTGGTTTATTGGGTATCACATACCGTGAGAATGTATATCAAGGATCGATGTTGTTTAAGAAAGATGATAATGGAAAATATAGTCCTAAGTATATAGACCTAAAAAAAGGAAATTATTTTGCTGTAGATAGACCTGTTAAAATCATAGAAAAAAATAAACACGTAAAAGGACGTCGTAAGCAAAATGAACTTTCTTTTCAGGTAGATATCTCAGGCACACAAATAGATAAATATGAGCTAGTTGTTTTTAATGCTGAAGATATCTCTTCAAATGTATATGAAGGCACTGTAGAAAATGAAAAAGCAGAGGCGACATACCTTCCCAAATATGATCCTAACTTTTGGGATGGACATACTATTATAGAACCTAATGCAGCAATACGTTCTTTTGAGATTGTGGAGTAGTAGACACTATTTTTTAAACTGTAACATTGAGACAGGTAATTAAAAGTTTTGCTTTTTAGAGTTGTTTTTAGAGTATTTAAATGTTAACTTTCTTAGATTCAAGTAATAAACGTAACAGCTTGCTGTTGAAAAAAGCCTAAATCTTCATACTTTCAGGTTGTAAAACTCAAAAAAATAGGTCACATTTAACGTTATCACAAAGGTATGAAATTGCTATTCTCAATGAGCAAAACCTGCCCAAGTCAGTTATAGCAGAAAGGATTGGGAAAAAATACCTCTACAATTTATAGAGAATTAAGAAGAAAACCAGAGGGTCGTAGTGGTCTATACAAGGCAGAACTAGCTCAAAGGAAGTGTGAATCAATGCATATTGAGAAAAAAGAACGTTTTGGAGACTTGGAGATAGATTTGGTAATCGGGGCAAATCATAAAGGAGCACTCTTAACTATAAATGATAGCGCAACAGGAGTGCTTAAAATGAAGCACATAGAAAGCAAAGAATCTAAAGTTGTAGAACAAAATGCAATTGAATTATTGGAAGAATGGACTCCATTTATACACACCATAACAAGCGATAATGGAAAAGAGCTTGTTAATTATAAAGAAATTGCTGAGCAACTTAATATTGATTTCTTCTTTGTTAAACCCAGTCATAGCTAGCAAAGAGGAGCTAATGGAAATTTAAATGGATTAGTCAGACAATATTTTTCAAAAAAAAACTAACTTTGATCTTATTCAAGAAAATCAAGTCGAAAAATACTAAACAATAGACCTAGAAAGAGGTATAATTACTTATCACCAAATGAAGTATTTGTTAACGCAATAAACAACAACGGAGTTGTTGCGTTTATGACTTGAATCCACCTTTCAATTTATAAAAGTAAATGGAAAATGGCTTTTTAATGAGATAGGAATCATACCTAAAATAGATGGCAATAAAAACAACATCCCTCCTACTGGGTATTCTCATAGCAAGTTTGTTTGGTTGCAAAGACAGTAGCAAAGAAACCTCTAAAACGGTTGTACAAACTGAGGTCCTAACGGTACCGCTAGACACTATAAAAATCACTAATGGTTTTGACTTTCCGGTAGGTAAACCAGATGCAAAGGGATATTACAATGCTCAAAAATTTCAAGAAAACCATCATCTAGGAGACGACTGGAATGCGACAACTGGCGGCAATACAGATCTGGGAGACCCCATTTATGCCATTGCTAATGGATATGTGTCATTTGCCGAAAACATTAAGGGCGGATGGGGCAATGTTATTAGAATCACACATTACCTAGATAAAGACACAAAGGTAGAATCGCTATATGCACATTGTCTCAATATCCATATAAAAGAAGGAGATTATGTACAAAAAGGAGACGTCATAGGTACCATAGGAAATAATGATGGAATGTATCTTGCCCATCTTCACTTAGAGTTAAGAAGCACACTAGATCTTCCCATAGGTGGTGGTTATAGCTCAGACACTACAGGATTTTTAGATCCCACGGAGTTTACAAATAATCATAGGGAATAGACAGCCTCATTGTATGCAGCAGCTTCTTATCTAAATAATGTATGGCTTAGAATGTAACAGAGCTAATGTGTTTACGCTTTCGCGAAAGCGTAAAAAACACCTACTTTTTATAGCTACCTAATGATTATAAGGACTTCAAACAGTCTATTATTTTCTGATCTTTACTCATTTAAAAAGACCGTTTACTCATTCCTACTTTTTATTTCTGTAACATCGGATTAGATTTGCAATTACTTATAGAAAATAAAAAAGAAGTGTCTTTTAAAACGTTAAAACATTTATCTTTAAAAATAGCTATAGATACACCACCCACAGAATTAAAACGACATAAAGAGAATGGATAAGATTGAGAGAAATGATATTCATATTATAAGCAGGCACAGCAACTGGTCTCATAAAAGTGTAGAAAAGCTGTTAGAAAAAGAGCTGTATGCAGATAAGGCTGCCTGGCAAAAGTTTTTACGCCTTTTTTTTATAAGTTTAGGAGTAAGTTTTACCACCGCAGGTATTATTTTCTTCTTTGCATATAACTGGGCAGACCTACATAAGTTTGCAAAAATAGGAGTTATAGAAGCTTTGGTTATTGCCGTTTCTGCTTTTATTTTATTTTCTAAATTAAAACCAGATATTAAAAACATATTTCTCACGGGAGCTGCAATACTGGTAGGTATTTTGTTTACAGTTTTTGGGCAAGTTTATCAAACAGGAGCAAATGCATATGACCTCTTTTTAATCTGGACAATCGCTATAGTGCTATGGGTTGCCATTTCTAATTTTGCACCTTTATGGCTCGTTTTTGTGATTCTGGTAAACACCACATATATTCTGTATTATCTTCAAGTATTGCATCACGATTATAATTTTATAGAAATGTTTATGGTGTTATTTTTAATTAATCTAGCTTTTGTAACAGCAACTATATGTATAAAACACTTTTTAAAAACAATACAACCATCTACCTGGTATATTAACACCGTCTCACTAGCTGCAATAATCGCTAGCACCATAGGAGTTTGCATAGGTATTTTTGAATCTTCAGACATCTTTTTTTATCCATTAGTAGTAGTAACTATTATAGCATATGCTTCAGGCATTGTATATGCATTAAAAACAAAAAGCACCTTTTATCTCTCTATAATCCCATTGAGTGTGATTATTATACTATCTACATTTTTTATAGAGATCTCTACTAATGAGTATATGTTTTTTATGATAAGCTTTTTTATTGTGATAAGTGTGACTCTTGTGATTATTAACCTTGTTAACCTACAGAAAAAATGGAAAAATTAGCCCGTAAAAAAGCATTGCTAGAAAGCATCGTTATTTCTGAAGGAGTAGGTTTTGAGTATGACGAGACCGCTATTAGTAAGGCATATAAAAAGCAAGAAGAAAACACCTCTAATATTGCTATAAAAATACTCTCCATTATTGGAGGTTTTATGGGAACTATTGCTTTTATTGGGTTCTTACTACTCATAGGTCTGTATGACTCTGAGGCTGGACTCCTCTTTTTAGGAGTACTACTAGTGACTGGTTCTTTATTTTTAAATAAAGTATTTGACAAGCTCATTATAGACACTTTTAGTATCTCTATGTATATCATTGGGCTACTACTCATAGGAGCTGGACTCTTTGGGTATGAAGTAAATGAAAACGTTGTTGCAATCGTGATTATCTGTATTGCTTGTATCTCGTTATGTATTGCTCAAAACTATATTTTGTCATTTATAGCAATTCTTGCTATAAATGGCGGTTTTTATGCACTCATACTAATGAATAGTTACTATGATTTCATACACCTATATATAAATATTAATGTTGTCTTACTGGCATATGTAATGCTCAATGAGGCTAGGCTCGTATCTTCTCATAAAATCATCTCAAAACTGTATAATCCCGTCAGGATAGGATTAATTATATCATTAGTATGTAGTTACATAGCAATGTCTATATCGTTTTTTTCTTTTGGTACTTTTTATCAAAATATCTGGATATCATCTGTTGCTAGCACAAGTATTATTTTTTATGTAGTGCATAAAGTTTTAAAATTAAATCATATACATACTATAAAAAACAAGGTGCTCGTATATGCATTATGTGCACTTATTTTAATCCTTACTGTATTATATCCTCCTATTCCGGGAGTGCTATTAATTATACTATTGAGCTTTTTAGTGAAGCATAAAACAGGCCTTGTGATTGCTATCATTGCATTAATATATTTTGTCTCACGGTTTTATTATGACTTGACATTTACACTATTAACTAAGTCTATTATTCTTTTTTCATCTGGAGTATTATTTATAGCACTTTATGTATTAACCACAAAAAAAACGAGTACTAATGAAAAAATATAAATGGCACATCTTTAGTGCAAACCTCATTATTGTTCTGGCCTTTTTTAACTATTCTATTTTTAAAAAAGAAACATTACTCTCTAATGGCAAACTTGCCCTATTAGAACTAGCCCCAGTAGATCCTAGATCTCTTTTACAAGGAGATTATATGATATTAAATTATGATATCGCTAGCGATATTGATACTGATAGTATCTCAAAAAGAGGGTTCTGTGTGATTACTATAGAAGAAAACAAGATTGCAAAAAGAGTAAGACTACAAGAAGGAAAAACACCTTTGTATGATAATGAATATCTTATAAGATATACACAGGGAGAATGGAGAGACATATATATAGGAGCAGAATCTTACTTCTTTCAAGAAGGAACTGGAGAAAAATATGAAGAAGCAAAGTACGGTGGTATAAGAGTAGACACAGAGGGTAATAATGTATTAGTAGGGCTTTATGACAAAACATTAAAAAAAATAGAGTAATCACACATATAAAATCACATAATACACTCACGAACAAATAGTTAAAAAAATAGCTTATAATGCTATTAGTATCCGTTTACAAACGACTACAAATACTTACAAGCACTTAGCACTAAAAACTACGCATAACCTTCTTATAGGTTGTATATAAAATATATTACAAAAACTATGCATAACCCTATTATATGTACTAGTTATATGTATAAAATTTGTAGATTGTTTATATAAAATAGTTATGGGCAAGGTGAAAAACTTAACCGACAAACTACAAAGTAAAAAATGAGCAACAGAAGTGCAACAGATACCATTAAGGGATACTTCTATCAATTTGATTATTCGATTGCTGAAATATTAAACCTATCCAAAGACTCTG
>CALKZS010000037.1 GCA_938002835.1 uncultured Dokdonia sp.
GGCACAGAACCCAAAATAAAATTTTACATAAGTGTACACGAACAATTACCATCGCTTTCAGCATATGACACAATAGCAGCAAAACTAGAAGATCGTATTGCTGGCATACAAAGTGATCTTAGTGTGTAAGTAAAACATTTACCTAACAGACATACAGCTTGTAGAAGGCTATATTTATATGGAATATTTTAAAAAGGTTATAAAGTTTGCAATCCCTTATAAACGTTTTGGGTTTTTAAGTGTTATCTGTAATATTTTCTATGCACTCTTTAGCACTCTTTCTTTTCTTGCCCTTATTCCAGTTATTGAAATATTATTTGACAAAACGCAAAGGATTACAGAAGCTCCTGTTTGGAATGGATGGATGGATGCAAAAGATTACATCTCAAACTACTTCTATTATAATGTAAGTGAGCGTGTTGCACAAGATGAAATAGGTGCTCTTATATATATATGTATTATTGTTATTGTATTGTTTTTCTTTAAAAACCTATTTGGATATCTAGCAAACTTCTTTCTTACCTTCTTACGAAATGGTATTATGAAAGACTTAAGAGATGCGATTTATGATAAATTATTAGAACTTCCTATTTCTTATTTTTCTGAAAAACGAAAAGGAGATACCATCTCTAGAATCACAGCAGATGTAAATGAGGTAGAACGTTCATTTTTATCTGTTTTAGAACTTATAGTACGAGAACCTCTAACAATTTTATTTACAATCATAGCAATGATTGTTTTAAGTGTAAAACTCACACTTTTTGTATTTGTCTTTTTACCCATTGCTGGATTCTTAATTTCTAGAATAGGAAAAACTTTAAAACGAAAATCTAAACTTGCCCAAGAAGAGAATGGACATTTCTTATCTATTGTAGAAGAAACATTATCTAATTTGAAAATTATTAAAGGTTTTAACGCAGAAAATAGATTAAGAGATAAATTTCAAAATTCTACTTCTCGTCTAAGGAAAATTTTAAATAGTCTCATTAACAGACAAAAACTAGCTTCCCCAACAAGTGAGTTTTTAGGAGTTTTTGTTATTGTTGTAATTCTATGGTTTGGTGGGCAAATGGTTCTTGTAGAAGGAACTTTAAGCGCTGCAACTTTTATTGCTTTCTTAGGATTATCATACCAGATACTCACACCTGCAAAACAAATAAGCAAAGCCTCCTATAGTCTTAAAAAAGGAGACGCCGCAGCAGCTAGAATTCTTGAAGTGATTGAAACAGAAAGTACTATACAAGATATTCCTAATGCTACCGAAAAAACAAGTTTTAATACTAACATAGAGGTAAAGAATGTTACCTTTAGCTATGAGAAAGATATTGTTCTTAATAATTTCTCTCTTAATGTTCCTAAAGGACAAACCATAGCTCTTGTGGGACAATCTGGTTCTGGCAAAAGTACGATTGCAAATCTTGTTACTCGTTTTTATGATGTAAATAAAGGAGGTATCTCTATAGATGGAATAGACATACGAAAGATTACCAAAAAATCGTTACGCAATTTAATGGGACTAGTTACTCAAGATGCCATCCTATTTAATGACACGGTGCGCAATAATATTAATTTAAGTAATGAAAATGCTTCTGACGAAGCTATTATAGAAGCACTTAAAATTGCAAATGCCTGGGAATTTGTAAAAGATTTACCAGAAGGACTGGATACAAATATAGGAGATAGTGGCAATAAACTAAGCGGGGGACAAAAACAACGTTTATCTATCGCTAGGGCTGTTCTTAAGAATCCACCTATAATGATTCTAGATGAAGCTACCTCTGCTCTTGATACCGAAAGTGAAAGACTAGTTCAAAAAGCATTAGAAAATATGATGAAAAATCGTACTTCTATTGTGATTGCCCACAGGCTATCTACTATTCAAAATGCAGATCTTATTGTTGTAATGCAAAAGGGTGAAATCGTAGAGCAAGGAAAGCATCAAGAATTATTAGACAAAAAAACAGTGTATCATAAACTGGTAGAAATGCAATCTTTTGAATAATAAGTTTAAAGAAAGATTAATTATCTTTTATGATAATTACTGTAGCAGTAACACCTGTTGCTAGATTCCAGATATTTGAAGAAATCTCATTTTCTTGATCGTCGTACATAATAAATTGTGCAGTATTAGGACCTGACTCACCTTGGTTAAGCGCTGTGATTTCTATTTTATTAAATCCTTTTTTTAGATCCATATAAAATCCTCTAAATTCACCTGCTAGCCAGACATTAGGATTTACAACTACATCATTTATACTCACACTTACTCGATCGCCATCTACAGCTTGATGATCCCTATACACAAAGTTTACAAAAGCAGAACCACTATTAAATTGTCCTAAATTTTGATCTTTATAGTACTCATCCTTAAGTTTTGCTTCTTTTCCAGGTGTTTTAACACTCTTGTTTAATTTCTTTTCAAGAGCAGAGTAGTCTTTATCTATAAAATCATTTCCTTCCACAAATTGAACTGTACGTTTCTCTTTTGCTGCAAAGGGATCAGATAAATTAATTTCATTCTTTATAAATAAAGATCCAGCGTTTACTCTATTATCTTTCTTGTTATAGTCAAATAAAGAAATATTACTCTCTTTAGGTATTTTGTTAGTATTCGGTCCATCTATCTTTATAGATGCACTACGTTGATCTACTTGTGCTGTACATAAATTTATAGCACCCAAAAGAAAGAGTACAACAAATAATGTTTGTATGGAAGTTTTTTTATTCACACTTAATAAGATCTTAAAACAATAATAATAGTCTTCAAAACAAATTAATACTTACAAAAATGATACCGCAAAATTGTTTTTTTGCTTTCGCGAAAGCGAATTACCATTAAAACCTACTCTAATATATTAATTTTTTTTAGTTTGACATCAATACTAGAAAAAGGTTTGACAAATCATTTAAAAGAAAATAAACATATAATTAATACGTTACATATGACCTACAGTAAAATTATATTTTATGAAAGTATATGCGATTTTAATAATTTCAATAATAACATTTACTACAATCTCTTGTAGCTCAAGAGATGATGATGGAGGAAGTATTTCTGGAATAGAATGTCTTAATTTAGGATCTCAAGAACTAGATGTTACAATACAAGAATCTTTTACAACTTTACCTTCAAAAGTCTCGGTGTTTTTTAAAGTAAACGACAGTGATGGAAATGGAGTCCCTGGACTAACTCCTTCAAATTTTACCATTTTTGAACAAGGTCGTAATGACGATTGTTTTAGTGAAATTTCTGCATCAGAAGCTTCTGGTGTTATTTCTTCTAATGCTCAAATATTTTCAAACAATACAATTCTAGTTTTAGATTTAAGTAATAGTGTATTGAGCACAAGTTTAGAAGAACTTAAACAAGCATCTAGCAGTTTTATTTCTAATGTAATGCCAGCAATTCCATCAGAGTCATTTAAAATGGGGATTTACTGGTTTAATGGAGAAGATGTTTTACACGAATTACAAGGTTTTACCACAAGTGCTTCAGTATTGCAAGAAGCAATTGAAAGCATAGATTCTGATATAAGTAACGATCCTTCTACAGATTTATATGGCGCTGTTATAAAAGCAACAGAAATAGCAGAGGATATATTAGTTACTTTAGAAGATCAAGATCTATTTGCCGCTGCTTCAATTGTCTTATTTACAGACGGTAGAGATCAAGCTGCTCGTTATACAGAAAGTCAAGCACTTAATGCAGTATCTGGAGCAGATCAAGACATTAGTTTTTTTACTATTGGTTTAGGGTCTGAAATAGATGAAGATATACTAGAAGAAATAGGAGAAACAGGAAGTGCTTTTGCTACAGAGGCTCAAGAACTAGAGACTGTTTTTAATAATATCTCAAATGATGTAGCTGGACAAGCAAATAGTTTTTATTTATTTGAGTATTGTAGTCCTAAACGTGACGGAAGTGGCTCTAGTGAATTAATTATACAGGTTATAGATGGAGAACGTGACGGTGTCGTAAATACCAGTTTTGATGCCACTGGATTTACTGGAGGTTGTGAATAATGAACAATTTTTATTTTTTTCTGTATTTAAACGTCAAAATTATTTGCTTTATAGACTTTTTATAATTTTAACTAAACTATTTTTTAATTTAAATTACTTAGATTATTTTTATAGAAATGTTAGTGAGTGATTCAAGTATTGAATATCCATTAGAGGATATATATATATTAAAAATAGGTACCTTCTATCTATTTAAAGACTTTCTTATATCAGAATTTAATGAAGGTGTGACTGTAGATTGGGAATCTGTACAAGAAATATTGCATATTGCAGAGTCTTATTACGGAACAAACGCTAGCATTGCTTATATTTCCAATAGAGTTCATAACTACTCACTTGTGCCTCAAGACTGGTTAAAATTTTTTAAAGCTAGAAAGTCTATAAATGTAATGGCAGTAGTCTCATATAATTCTCGAGAAAGATCTAATATCCTTTTAGAAAAAATGTTTTTTAAAAATAAAATTAAAAAATTCTATAACCTTAATGAAGCAGTAGAATGGGCCGTTTCTTGTCAAAGAAAAAAAAAACCAATAAAAAATAAATCTATTGCTTAATTGCTTTGATTATGCGTCTAATCTATAATAACCACATTTAAGATATGCACCTTCTGAAAATACTACTGGATGGTCTATGTCGTGATATGTTTTATCTTCAATTTTAAACGAACGTCCTACTTTAACAATTTGTTTTTCTGAAATAGTAAAGAAATCTTGGGCAGACACACGAGAAGAACAAGAAGCTAAAATAAGTAAGCCATTTCTCGCTGTAAGTCTAGCTCCTAACATTGCTAAGCGTGCATAACTATTTTTTGCGGTAACTACCTCATTTGCACTTTTTGCAAAGCTTGGAGGATCAATCACTACAATATCAAAAAATCTCTCTTGATCTATTAGATTATTAAGTCCTTCAAAAGCATCAATAGCCATTGTTTTATGAATTCCACTATGTGCATTTAGTTTTCCATTTTCTAAAGCAATAGATAGTGCTTGAGAACTAATGTCTAGACTTGTTACTTCTTGAGCACCTCCTGCAAGTGCGTGTACAGAAAATCCTCCTGCATAACTAAAAACATCTAATACCTTTTTATTTCTAGAAAGCTTTCCTACTCTTCTTCTATTATCTCTATGGTCTAAAAAATATCCTGTTTTATGACCATAAATAACATTAGCCGAAAAATGTACTCCGTGTTCTTTAAAAAAAACAACTTCATCTTTAAGTGTACCGTGTATAACATTACCATCTTTAAGAAAGTCTATTCCATATTTTTCAACATTCCTACTCAATCGCATAACCATAGTATTTGTTTTTGAAACAACTATGAGCTGTTCTAATATATCTTTTAAATATGGTAACCAGATAGTACTATATAATTTTACTACAATAACACTATCATATACATCTGCTATAAAACCTGGAAAACCATCATTTTCTCCATAAATAAGACGATAGCTATTTGTATTTGTCTGTAACAAAGGAATCCTAATAGTATATGCCTTTTCAATTTTTTCTTTAAAAAAAGATGCATCAATCAGAGTTGGTTCATTAGCTATTATCTTTATCCTTATGGGAGAAGCTGGATCATAAAGTCCTATAGCAAATACTTTATCTGATCTATTATCAAATAAAATAGCAAGATCTCCTGGTTTTCCTTCTTTACTGATTTTAACTATACTTTTTTCAAAAACCCAAGGATGACCCTTCTTTACAAGTTTTTCTGCTCTTACTGTAAGTTTTACAGCAAGACGTTGTGTATGTATTTTGGGTAATGATATCATATAAAAACTATAAAATAAAATTTGTAAAAGCAAAGATGAGAACATAAGACAAATAAATCGTAATTTTCGGTTATGAAAAAACGAGTACCCTTTTTTATAATAGGTCTTATCATTTTTATATCCTCATTTCAAAGTGATAAGAAGTCTCCATTAATAAATATAGATCAATTTGATTCTGTATTTACATATGATGTAAGATATGCTACAGAAAACAACTTTTTAAAGCAACAAGTATATGATTGTGAGCAATGCTTACTAATACCTGAAGTAGCAAAAGCACTTGTAAATGCAAATAATGAGTTCTGTGAGTTAGGTTTTATGATAAAGCTATTTGATTGTTACCGCCCGGTTTCAGTTCAGAAAAAAATGTGGGAAATATACCCAAACCCAAGTTATGTAGGAAATCCATACAAAAGCGGAAGTATTCATAACCGTGGTGCCGCTATAGATATGACTATTGTAAGACTTGATAGTACAGAATTAGATATGGGAAGTGATTATGACCATTTTGGTAAAGAAGCCCATATTGATCATCCTCATAATGACACTATAGTAAAAAACAGACAACAACTATGGGGTATTATGAAAAAACACGGCTTTTCTCCTATTCGTACAGAATGGTGGCATTTTAATTATGATGCAAAAAACTACGGATTAAAAGTATGGGATATTCCTTTTGATTGTAAAGAATAATTATAGTAAGAATTAATTCATATAAACTTCATCATAATCTACAAAAAATTCATATTCTAATTTAAGATTAGATAATCAATTTTTTTAAATCAATGCTAGTCAAAATCTCTAATAAATATGGCTAGTATTATCCTTATTGTCCCTTTTTTAACTACATACTAAAATCAAGATTTTAGATGCTCATCACTTAGTATACGTCTTGATTATTCAAGAAACGTTATAAAAAAATTAAGTTAACTTACTCTAAGACAAAATCATAGTACTTGATATTTATATCGTCCCAAATGCTTTTTATTTTTATTAACTCTTTTTTTAATAAAATCATTTGCAATTTCAAATCATTAATTATTAGCAAGACAAACACTTATTAATGACAAACTTTTGGGTGTTAAATCAACGATTTGGCAAAAAATTATATTTCACAGCGATAATTTCATAAATCTAAAATAATAGGGGCAAATACCCTTGTAGGTCAAATCTCACAAATGTAGTTTTGCTACATTAAATTAACAATGATAAACACAATGAAAAAAATTTCTTTTTTTTTAATACTAGTTATCGCTATGCAAAGTATTGCGATAGCTCAAGAAAATACTGATACTGATCTACCTGAATATAACAAGTGGTCATTAGAATTTTCTGCTGGAGTAAACAAGCCTACAAGGCCGTTTAATACTAGTTATTATACAAAAACTCCTTCTTTTTACACATTAGATTTAGGATTAAGACACAATTTTACAGAGTTATTAGGTGCTAAACTGGATGTAAGCATTAATCGTTTCCAAAATGCAGAAAATAGCCTTCCTTTTGAAACTACATTATATAGAACTTCATTACAGGGAGTTGTAAATGCTGGATCCTTATTAGGGCTTCGTGATTGGTCTAATAGACTCAATTTTCTAGTTCACGGAGGTATGGGAGTTTCCGTTCTTACATCTAAAGAACCTGTAGATAGAGACTTTTCTAATGGTGATAATATGTTAAACTTTATTGTAGGTATAACACCTCAACTTAGATTAACAAATCGTATAGCCTTAACTGGAGATCTTTCAGCTATTGGACACGTTAGACAACATCTTTCTTTTGACGGACTAAATAGAAATGACCTAAGAGGCTTTGATGGTTTTTATGTAACAGCAAGTATAGGAGCTAATATTTATCTAGGTAGAGGTAAAAAACACGCCGATTGGTATGATGCCGAAAATGCTCGTTTAGATGATTTAGATGGTAGATTAACTAAGATTGAAACAGATCTTATAGATACTGATCAGGATGGTGTGCCAGATTACTTAGATCGTGAGCCTAACACAATTTCAGGAGTAGCTGTTAATACAAAAGGAATTGCTGTAGATCAAAATAAAAATGGTATTCCAGATGAGTTAGAATCTACTCTAGATACTCGTTATGCAAAATTATCTGACATCCCTACTAAAACTGAACCTGTTATAATTTCTGGTGATGAAATGATTAAAAAACTTATAGAAGATGGTTATGTAAATGTATACTTCAAGTTTAATAGTACTACCCCAGAAACATATAGTCTTGAGTCTATAAATTATCTCATAAAATATATGACTGAAAACAGCGGCGCTTCTGCACAATTAATTGGATATGCAGATGAAATCGGTAATGCTTCAAACAATCAGGTTCTTTCTGAAAAAAGAGCTCAAAAAGTTAAAGATATTATGGTAGCAGCTGGTATTTCTGGAAACCGCCTTTCTACAACTGGAAATGGAGAAGATGCATCTGTAGATAAGTCGTCTGCTCCTGCTCGTCAGCTTGTACGCAGAGTTACTTTTAAGCTTAACTAAGCTTTCTATATATGTCAAATATTATAAGGTCTCTAGTTCTCTAGAGGCCTTATTTTCGTTTATAACCTTTTGATAAGTATGGTTTACGCTTTCGCGAAAGTGTCAAAACATTCCTTAACTTTAGTAAAAATATCATTATGAATGATAGACCTAATGACATCAAGCGCATACGCCCAGAAATTCCAAAGGCAAAGATTAATGATGAGATGAGTTTAGAAGAATTTTTTCAAAACACAACACTCAGACCTATTGTAAAGCTTCAAAATCCATTGCTAATTGTTGTTTTTAGAAACTACATTACAAAGCGTAAAAATGTATTTTATAATCTAACGATAGACAAAAAACAACACTATATTGAAAATGCTTTACAAAAAGATATGAATTTTTCTAACAGTATTAAAGGTATGGTAATAGGTCAATTTACGGTAGAAGAATATGAAACCTATAGCACTCATACATCTGCTTTAAACAAACGTATTATAAATCTTATTAAAGAACGCCTTGTTAGTCAAATACAGCTATTTGAACAGCCACCTAGCCTAAAAGCAAGTTAAAAATATGCAGTTGCCTACTGAGATTCCCAAAAGTCAAAACAACACACCTATAGACCCATCTTCTCCTATTGAGTTACTCGTTTTTATAGCGTTGCCTATTTTATTAATTATAGTATACTTTATAGCTAGAAAACGTAAAAAACAAAATAACTCACAAGAATAATTGAGCTATATGATTATTTTAATAATGACTCTCCATTTAAGTCTGTAGTAAGTACATCACTCATATAATCAAAATAAGGTCTTAGGAGCTTAAAGCTTTTTGCTACTACATCTCCAAAATCATCTCGCATCACTTCCTCATCTGTAAACGTTTTCTTAACGATAAAAGTCTTAAGACGTATAAGGTCTATATTAGGATCGTTTTTATCAAACCCTTTAGGTGCTGTTTTTACTGCATTACTTTGATCAAAAATATTTCCATACACTTTCTGAAATGCCTTATCATTTAAGATCTCTTGAATCTCACTAGCATCCATTTGAAATTCTGTTCGTATACGTTTTAAGTCTGCAGGTTCTGGATTAAAAAAACCTCCTGCTATAAGAGAATTACCAGACTCAATACGTAAATAATATCCGCCTCGTCTGTGCGCTCCTCCTCTTATAAAACTTACAGAACGATGTATGTTATAAGGAGTCTTATCCTTACTAAAACGAACATCTCTATTTATTCTAAACAGCTTGACTTTCTCAATCTCATCATCTTCATTGAGTTTATTTTCTATATAAGCATAGAGTTCTTTTAAAGCGCTTTCACTAGATAGATATGTTTTTTTATGATCTGTCATCCAGTCTCTATGGTTATTTTCTTTTAAATTATTTAGAAAATCTAATGTTGTTTTTAATACAGCTGGCATAATGAGTAAAAGTTTAAATACTAAAGTAATAAATCTATCTATGTCTTAACACATAGTTTTTAATACAATATATAGTCTAAGACGAAAACTGTTTCAATATATTAATAAGCAACATACTAAAAGGCACGATGATGTAATTTAATAATATCTCTCTTAACTACTTTTTAAGTTTTACATCGTGCAATAGTAATCCGCTAGCTTGAGCGATTCGAGTAAGTTTGATCTCTTGACTTGCATCTAGTGTTTTCTTAAGATAATCTAATGTGAGATTACCTTGTCCTAAGTCAAAAAGTATTCCCATCATTAATCGTATTTGGTAACGTTTAAAACCTTTCCCATTTACACGAAAAACAAAACTCTTTTCCGGAAAAAAATTTGCCGTATACAATGTATTAGGTACAATCTCAGAAGAGGTAATGTGACCTATTGTTTGTGTCGCTGGATTAGGTTTATATGCATATGATCTAAAATCGTGTTCTCCTTCAAAAAGTCTTGCAGCTTCCTGCATTAACGCTATATCAAGATCTCCTGCAATATTTACCATATATGGAGCTGCAAAAGGGTGATTTTTATCTCCGTAAGAAAAAAGATATATGTATTCTTTACTCACCGGTGCATCCATCACATTAAATGTTTTATCTACTTCAGTAATTTCTAAACACCGTATATCTTGTGGAAGATTTGTATTGAGTAATTCTAAAAAGCCATTTTCAGGAAGCTTCTCATCATTTAAAAATAGTTCTACATAAGCTGCATTTGCACTCACTTTTGCATCTGTACGTCCAGATGCTAAGAGTTTAAAATTTTTACGTCCTAGCACATATGCAAACGTACGTTCCATCATACGTTCTATAGTCAACACATCAGGTTGCTTTTGCCAACCGTGGTATCTAAAACCCAGGTATTGAATCTTGAGTAAATAATAATATCGCTTTTCAAACATCATTCAAAAGTAATTCTGATAAAGGACTTCTTAATTCATATTTCAAAAAAAGTTATATTTTTTTAGTATAATTAACTAAAAAACCATTATCATATGACTACTTCACAAAAACCTGGAACATTATTCTGGATTATTGCCATTGTCTTATTTCTTTGGAATATTATGGGCGTGAGTTCTTTTATAATTGACACTTTTTTTACAGAAATGGTTGCAGGCTCTTACACAGAAACTCAAATGGAAGTTATTCATAATACCCCAATGTGGTCCAAGGCACTATATGGCATCGCAACTATAAGTGGCTTGCTAGCGGCTTTCTTTCTTCTCACCCGCAAATTAATCGCTGTGAGAATATACCTCATCTCATTATTAGTTGTATTTATTCATACCGGATTTCAAATTACTATAATGAATAGTATGGAAGTCTTTGGAGTAGGACAAGGACTCATCTTTCCACTCATCGTTGCTGTGATTGCTGTTTTTGAATACTGGTGGAGTAAATATTGCGCTTCAAAAAAATGGCTTAAATAGTCATATATATGAGGCACATTACAGGTTTTATACATACTGCTGCATTATGGAAAAACAAACAATTTGACCTGCAACAGTTTGAAATGCCTTCATTTGCGATAGAAAAATTTACACCACAACCTATCCCCACAAATCTAAGGTTAGGACATCAAATCGAATATATTTTTAAACAACTTTTAGATCATTCTGAAAACTACAATGTATTAGCACATAACATTCAGGTAAAAAAAGGAAAAGATACTATAGGAGAATTAGATTTTATTATAGAAGGTATACGCTTTCGCGAAAGCGTAAAAAAGCTATTACACATTGAACTTTCTTATAAATTTTATATCATAGATCCCAGCATATCAGAACCCATACATCGATTAATGGGACCAAACAGAAAAGATATGTTTTTTACTAAGATGGAGAAAACGAGGGAGAAACAACTTCCATTAATCTATAGTAAAGAAGGTCAGGAAGCATTACAATCAATTGACATTAGTACAGAAAACATAGAACAACAAGTGGTCTTTTGTGCGCAATTATTTATTCCTTATAAACAAAAAACACCCAATATAAGACCATTAAACACCGAATGTATTGTAGGCTTTTGGATCACTTTTGATGCATTTTCTACAAATGATTTTCAAGATCACACCTACTATATTCCTCAAAAATATGAATGGTTACATACACCTCATCAAATGGCAACATATAGGTCTCTTTATGAAACGTTATTAGATATTAATATGAGTCATCTTAATCAAAGATCTCCTATGGTATGGATTAAAAAGTCTGACACTTTATTTGAAAAGTGCTTTGTTGTTTGGTGGTAATAGTTATAAATAGCTGTTATACTAGATATGACGAGAAATTAATGTTTTTTCTACATCACGTAAATGAAAGCCTTTTGCTTGTAATAATATCATTGTGTGAAAAAGAAGATCTGCACTTTCATTTAAAAACAAGTGATCGTTATCATCTTTTGCTTCAATAACAACTTCTACTGCTTCTTCTCCTACTTTTTGAGCTACTTTATTAATACCTTTTCTAAAAAGTGATGCTATGTAAGAGTCTTCACTTTCTTTATTATTATAGCGATCTTCTATAATTTCTTCTAGTTTTGATAAGAATCCAAAGTTAGTTCTATTGCGCTCTCCCCAGCAAGTATCTGTTCCCGTGTGACACACAGGTCCTTGAGGTGTCACTTGCACAAGGAGTGCATCGCTATCGCAGTCGCTTTTAATACTTTCTAGATGCAAATAGTTATTAGATTCTTCACCTTTAGTCCAAAGGCGTTGCTTTGATCTACTATAAAATGTAACCTTTTTTGAAGAGATTGTTTGTTCGTAGGCATCTAAATTCATAAAGCCCAACATTAATACATTTTTAGTACGACAATCTTGTATTATCGCTGGCACAAGTCCATCTACATATTTATCAAAATCTATTTCCATTATTATATATTTCTAGCGAGAATGTATACTTATCAATATAATTATACCGTTCTTTATCCTTAAAACTTATTTTATAATCTAACAGCGATACCTTGTGTTGCGAGCATTGCTTTTAATTCTGGAATCTTTATTTCTTTAAAATGAAAAACACTCGCAGCAAGAGCAGCATCTGCTTCCCCATCTATAAAAGCATCTGCAAAGTGTTGCATATTTCCTGCGCCTCCACTTGCAATAATTGGGATAGTGAGCTCTGTAGATAATCGTGCTAATGCCTCATTTGCAAATCCATCTTTAGTTCCATCATTATCCATAGATGTAAAGAGTATTTCTCCCGCACCACGAGACTCTACTTCTCTTGCCCAATCAAAAAGATTACGTTCTGTAGGTACTTTTCCTCCCACCAAATGAACAATCCACTCATTATCTATATATTTAGCATCAATCGCCACAACGACACACTGCGATCCAAACTTTGCTACTAACTCATTAATGAGCTCCGGCCTTTTTACAGCACTTGAGTTTATTGAGACTTTATCTGCTCCATTTTGAAGCAGTATATTTACATCTTCTACAGAAGAAATACCACCTCCTACTGTAAATGGTATATTTACTTGTGAAGCAACTCTTAATACAAGATCTGCGAGTGTCTTACGTCGTTCTTCTGTTGCAGAAATATCTAAAAAAACAAGCTCATCTGCTCCTGTTTGAGAATATATTTTTGCAAGCTCTACAGGATCTCCAGCGTCTCTTAAGTTTACAAAATTAGTTCCTTTTACAGTGCGACCATTTTTAATATCTAAACAAGGAATAATACGTTTTGTGATCAAGAATTTCTCAATTTTAATAATACTTATTACAAAACGCAAAAATATGGAAAAGCCATCTCACTATATAGCTAAAACAACTCATTTATTATAACATCTTAAAAATGATACTAATTCATCAAACTATTATTAAATATGTGTTAAATCACAAAAAGTTGTAACTTAGTGCTTCTTCAAAAAAAAAAATATTCAATGAATGTACGTCCTTTCCATCTTGCCATCCCAGTAGATAATCTAGAAAAAGCAAGAGCTTTTTATAGAGATATTTTACAATTAGAAGAAGGTCGAAGTAGCGATCACTGGGTCGATTTTAATTTTTTTGGACATCAACTCGTCATACATTATAAAGAAAAATCACAAAGTGATACAACTGTACATAATGAGGTAGATGGAAAAGCAGTACCTGTACCACATTTTGGAGTTATTTTAGAATGGGAAGATTTTCAAGTGTTTGCTCAAAAAATCTCACCTCACGTTAGTTTTGTAATCGAGCCATACATTCGTTTTGAAGGTCTTGTAGGAGAACAAACTACAATGTTTTTTTATGATCCTTGCGGTAATGCTTTAGAGTTTAAGGCATTCAAAAATGACAGTCAGATCTTTGCAAATTAATTTTCAATCATTTTATTATGAAAATGGGTGGTTAAAATACGCTTTCGCGAAAGCGAAAAACTACAAACGATCAATAAAAAATGAATATACTATTAACACAAATTCTATAAAATAACTATCTTCACAACTACTAAATAATTAATTAACCCAATGCACATATTAGGCATAGATGTAGGAGGGACCGGAATTAAAGGCGCTCCCATAAACACTGAGACGCAAGAATTTTTAGAAGATCGTTTTAGAGTCCCAACCCCAAAACCAGCAAAACCAAAAGATGTTGTAGCTTCTATTAAGGAAATTATAGCTCATTTTAACTGGACAGGCCCTGTAGGAATTGGGTTTCCTACAGTTGTTAAAAACGGGAAAGCGATGGCATATAGTAATATGCATAAAAGCTGGAAAGGTGTGCAAATAGATAATCTTATTACAAAAGAGACAGGCTTAGACTGTACCGTTATAAATGATGCCGACGCTGCTGGCCTAGCCGAAGTTTATTATGGTGCTGGAAAAGACATAAAAGGTCTCATTGCAGTAATAACTATAGGAACTGGTATAGGTTCTGGTCTTTTTTATAACGGTAAATTAATTCCAAATTTTGAGTTAGGACATATACGTTACAAAAAAAAGCCTATCGAAAAATATGCCGCAAACTCTGTTAGAAAAGAAGAAGAACTCACTTATGAAAAGTGGGCAAAGCGTTTTAATATATTTCTCAAGAATGTTGAGTTAATGTGTACACCAGATCAATATATTATAGGTGGAGGCATTAGTAAACATATGGAAGAATTTGAAGGGTATCTTACTACAAAGATCCCTATCATTCCTGCTCAACTCAAAAATCACGCAGGCATTTTAGGAGCTGCACTTGGTTATATAGATAAAAACTCTTAACATAATTTAGCAAATTTTGATGCATATAAGGCAACTTCTTTCTCTATTTTTAGGCTCCATAAACTTAAAAAAGAAAGAATGCGTTTTCTACTACTCTGTTTTATCTTATTTTCAAGTACAATTCTATCTCTAGCACAAACTGGAAAGGTAGATATGAATTACTATTTACCACAAGATGTATCATATGATAAAAGTATTCCCACTCCAGAAAGTGTTATAGGGTATACACCTGGAGAGTGGCACGTGAGCCACGACAAACTATCTGAATATATGCGCGCGCTTGCAGCTGCTAGTGATCGCATTGCTATAGAGAATAGAGGTACTACTTTTGAAGGAAGACCTATACTCCTTCTCACTATTACTTCTCCTGAAAATCACAAGCGTATAGATCAAATACAAGCAGAACATCTAAAAATAGTAGAAAGTGGTAGTACTTCTCTCAATACAGATCAAATGCCCATTGTTGTCTATCAAGGGCTTTCTATACACGGTAACGAACCTTCTGGTGCAAATGCTGGTCTTATTGCAGCCTATTATCTAGCTGCTGCACGAGGTCAAAAAATAGATGCACTCCTTAAAAATACTGTCATTCTATTTGATCCTTCTCTTAATCCAGATGGACTACAACGCTTTGCTTACTGGGCAAATACTAATAAAAGCATACATATAAATCCAGATCCTCAAGATCGTGAATATAGCGAAGTATGGCCTGGTGGCCGTACAAATCATTATTGGTTTGATATGAACCGTGACTGGCTACCTGTACAGTTACCAGAATCTCGTGCTCGCATTGAGACTTTTCATAAATGGTATCCTAATATCTTAACAGATCATCACGAGATGGGAAGTAATAGCACTTTCTTTTTCCAGCCAGGCATACAATCTCGTACTCATCCCCTCACGCCTACGCTAAATCAACAGCTCACTAAAGAAATAGGCAATTATCACGCCACAGCCTTAGATAACATAGGAAGCTTTTATTATACCGAAGAAAATTTTGATGATTTTTACTATGGAAAAGGGTCTACTTTTCCTGATATTAATGGTGGTATAGGAATTTTATTTGAACAAGGAAGTAGTCGTGGTCACGCACAAGAGACAGATAATGGATTGCTAGAATTTAAATTTACGATACGTAACCAGTTTATAGCAATACTCTCTACTCTTGAAGCGGCGCAAGGAATGAAATCTAAACTATTAAATTACCAACGCGACTTTTTTAATAACGCTAGAAGCGAAAACCAAAATGGAGCCTATGCATTTGGTAGCACAAAAGATAATGGAAAATCTTACCATCTCGCCGAAGTATTAAAGCGTCACAAAATTGCAGTTCATCCAGTAGTAGAAGATTTTACTTCAAACGGAAAAACATTTAAAAAAGGGATGAGCTACATTGTCCCTAAAAACCAGAGACAAGGAAGACTTATAAAAGCAATGTTTGAAAAACGTACTACTTTTACAGATAGTCTGTTTTATGATATTAGTGCTTGGTCGTTTCCGCTTTCATTTGGAGTAGACTATACAGAAAATGCAAGTCTAGCAAAAGCAGGAGAAGCAATTGCAGATCTACAAATGAAAGCTACACCTAAAGTTGCAAATAGTAATTATGCATATGTAATGGAGTGGCACGATTATTATACACCTAAAGCACTTAATACCATTTTAAATAAAGGATTACGAGCAAAAGTTGGAATGCAACCTTTTACTGTAGAAGGAATCACTTATGATTATGGTACTATAATGATCC
The DNA here is from genome assembly GCA_938002835.1 of uncultured Dokdonia sp. Lineage (GTDB taxonomy): Bacteria > Bacteroidota > Bacteroidia > Flavobacteriales > Flavobacteriaceae > Dokdonia. Next base: position 16,701 of record CALKZS010000037.1, read on the forward strand.
CTGTACAAAATCAAAAACTAGATCAAGAGGAGCTTGCTTCATTTATAAACGAAGTAGCTAGTGATGCGCACCTAACCATAAAAGCAGTAAGTACAGGACTTACTGAAGGTATAGACTTAGGTAGTAATCAATTTAGACCTCTAGAACCAGCAAAGGTTGCTATGATCGTAGGAGAAGGGATTAATCCTTATGATGCTGGAGAGATCTGGCATCTATTTGACACACGTTACCAGATGCGCATTACAAAACTAGACACCAAAAATCTTGAGCGAGCAGACTTATCAAATTATACAGATATTATACTACCTAATTTTCGTGGTACTGCTATCAATACATCTACCACTCAAAAGCTAAAAACGTGGACACGCAATGGCGGTACACTTATAGGGTATCGAAATGTTGCAAACTGGTTTAAAACTAATAAAATGCTCAATATAGAGCTTGTAAAAACTGATAACCCTGCAAAAAATGTAAGCTTTGAAGAACGTCGAGATTTTAATGGTGCACAAATAATAGGAGGTGCTATTTTTGAAGCAACACAAGATAGGTCACATCCCATAAATTTTGGATATGAAGATGATAAGGTGTCGCTATTTAGAAACACAACTATTTTTATAAAAGCAGATTCTACTAGCTTTAAAAACCCTATACAGTATACTGAAAATCCACTACAAGCTGGATACATCTCTAAAATTAATCTTGAAGCTATCTCAAAAACAAGACCTTTTGTACATCAAAGTAACGGTCGTGGTGAGGTGATCTTATTTACAGATAATACTAATTTTAGAGCCTTCTGGTATGGCACTAATAAGTTATTAATGAATGCTATTTTCTTCGGAAAAGAGATGTAGTAATCCTGTATTATACGATTTTAAAAAAAAAAATTGCACTTATTACTTGAATCTAAATTATCTCAGACAAGGTTTAAATTACGCCCTCATAAACTATACTTACTTAAGACTATTCCAAAAGTCTATAAATTCAGAACTAACTTCTGAAGGAAGCTCTTTAAATTTTTCGTCAAAATGGGTAGTAGTAAAATTATCTGTAGCATCTCTCCACATCCTATATTCTTCATTTTTATACACAACTAGTCCTGAGACTTTTTTTAAAGGACTTTCCATCCCACTTTCTTGCTCTTTAATGATATAAATAAATTCTGCATTTCCATCTTTGTCAATGTCTTTATACATCATTCTATTAGGGTCAAAAGAAAGGCTCAAATTTGTAGAGTGTGTAAATTTAGCCGTAAATGTTTTAATGTATTTTTTTTTATTCTTTTTTGTAAATTTATCTATATAGAGTACATCGCCTTCTGCGCCACGTTTGTTTTTAGAAACTACTATATAATTTTCAGTAAGTTTATCATTTAATCCTATCGCAAATAATTTTCTATCACTTGAAAAATTCAACTCCTTCTTAGTTAGGTTTGAGCTAAACTGATCTCTGACTGTAGTTACCTGTGCTTTTAAATGACTAAAATTTAAAATTATAATTGAGATATAAAGTATTTTTTTCATAGTCAATATATGATGCTTTTCTAATAGACAATATAATCTACATATTACAAAATTATTTTTGTTTTTAAGATTATAATTCTATCCTGTTTTTTTAAAAATATTGTATCATTTCTTACAATATTTTCTGAGTAGTCAACAAGTCTTTTTTTGTTCTCGCTAAACATACTATCTACATTAAATGATCTGTATAATTTAGGGTCATTTTTTAAATCTTCAAGAGAGTAATCTAAGGCTCCATTAGCTCTATTCCAAGATAAATTAACTAACCTTCCATCCTCAAAAGATGAATTTGTTACAATAGTAACCCTACCATATGGACTATCAATAAATCCAAAAGGATTGTATTTATATCCAGCATCAACAATATTACCTTCAATAATAAACTCCATTTCATTATTATTTTGAGAACAGCATAATGTAATAAGGCAAAAAATACTAGTAACAATTAATCCTTTTAATTTTATTAAGTATTGCATTTTTTGATTTTTTCTCTAAAAAAAGCACTTATGTAATAGATTTGTAAATCTAAATTTTATTGCTTTACTTAACAAGCCTCCATCCCAGGAAAAGCAAGCATCTCTCCCATTCCTACAGTAAAAAGCCAGTTGCCATATAATGCGTGTTCTATAGATACTAAAATGGTAGATTTATTTTTTTGATATGTCCACGCAAAGAGTAGTCCTCCTATGAATGTAAGTACAAGTACTAGTGCATTTTTCAAAAAGAGATGTGCAAGACAAAAGACAATAGCATTTACAAAAATGAGTAATCGTTTATCCTTAAATATATCATTATAACGCACAAAGAAAAATGTTCTATATATTACTTCCTGCGGCCACACAGATATAAAAGTATATACTCCCAAAATGATAAACCATAGTTTCATATTACTTCGCGGGACACAAAACAATGAAGATCTATCTAAAAAATAAACAAAAAGACTTGTCACAATAGCGATAACAAGTAGTTTTATAAAAGTCTCTTTAAAAAACAAAGTCCATTGCAATGATGTACTAGGCAACCATTTTATTTTTTCTTTTCGTATCAAAACATACACTAGATATATAAAACCTATTGCTATAGAAGAGAGCTTCATTATAGGATTATAAGGTATTGTGAGACTTACTGGTAATACTATAAATAGCAATAAAAACTCAACTAAGAGATAACGAGATTGGTTTTTCATAATGATACTGCTGTAGTATTTTTAACTTCATTAATAGTAAATGAGCTTTGCGTACTTCCTATATATTGTAATGCTGTTAATTTGCTTACCATAAAGTTTCTAAAATGCTCCATATCTTTCACTAGCACTTTAAGTAAATAGTCATAATCACCACTTACGTGAAAACACTCTAACACTTCATCTAGCGCTGTTACTTCTTTTTCAAAAGAAGTAATTGCATCTGTTCCGTGATGTGATAATTTTACGTGACAGAATACCTGAAACCCTAGTTCTATCTGTTTTTTATCAAGTATTGTAATGTATTGAGCAATCACTCCAGAACGTTCCATTTTTTTAATGCGCTCATAAATAGCTGTTACAGAAAGGTTAAGAGATAATGATAACTCTTTATTTGTAACTTTTGCATCACGCTGTAAATGCATCAAGATTTCCTTGTCTAATTTATCCAGTTTCATAAAAGAAAAATAATCTGTTTGAAAATATATATTTTTGCTTTCACGAAAGCATAATCTAAGTAATAATTTAAATATAGAAAAAAAATCTATATTTAATTTTATATATTGATTAATAATCTGGTGGATTCAAGTCATAAATGCAACAACTCCGTTGTTGTTGATTGCGTTAACAAATACTTCATTAGGCGTTAAGTAATTATACCTCTTTCTAGGTCTATTGTTTAGTATTTTTTCGACTTTTTTGACTTGATTTTCTTGAATTAGATCAAAGTTAGTTTTTTTGGGGAAATATTGTCTGACTAATCCATTCAAATTTTCATTAGCTCCTCTTTGCCAGCTATGATAGGGTTTGGCGAAGAAGAAATCAATATTAAGTTCTTTAGCAATTTCTTTATGATTAGCAAATTCTTTTCCATTATCGCTTGTTATGGTGTGTATAAAGGGAGTCCATTCTTCCAATAATTCAATCGCATTTTGTTCTACAACTTTAGATTCTTTACTTTCTATGTACTTCATTTTTAGCATTCCTGTTGCTCTATCATTTATAGTTAAGAGTGCTCCTTTGTGATTTGCCCCGATTACGAGATCTATTTCCAAGTCACCAAAACGTTCTTTTTTCTCAACTATATTAGGTCTTTGAGTAATATCTATTCTACCTACTATTTGACCTCTTGTATTGTTTAAATTACTTCGGTTTTTGTACTTCTTCCCCTTTGTTCTTAGATGTTTATAGAGTAAGCCTCCATTCTTTTTATCTTTCCAGACAAACTGATATATCCATTCAACTGAGACACAAGGCTTACCTAATCTATTAGCATAGCCAACAATTTGTTCTGGACTATAATCTTGTTCCAAATAATGCTTAGATTCAAGTAATAAACGCAACAGTTTGTTGTTTGAATTTAAGTTAGTATATAGAACAGTGAGTAAAGAAGTGGCTTTAGATAACCTGTTTGAATTACAAGTAAAGTGGGCCGAGAAATACCCAGTGGTAATTGATAGTTGGGAGTGTAATGGGGAGGAATTATCTCAATATTTTGATTTTGGTCCTCAAATTAGAAAAATGATTTACACCACTAATGCCGTAGAGGGATTTCATAGGCAAATAAGAAAAGTAACTAAAACAAAGGGCTCTTTTACTAATGATATGGCATTGATTAAATTAGACTACTTAGCTACTAAAAATATCGAGAAAAAATGGACTACTCCTCTTCAAAATTGGGGCTTGATTATACAACAATTATATATTAAATTTAGAGATCGAGTAACAATCGATTTAGCAACAAATCCCCCAAATAAGATCTGGGAGCTAGTTCCCAGATCTTATTTGGGGATTGAATACTTAGACAAGGCTTAATTTACACTCCCAAACAGTTTATCTAAAGTTCCCAATAGTAAACCCTTTGATAACTCTTGCTGTACTAAAAAACCATTCCTACTTAATTTTTCATAAAATTAGAGCTGTATAAGAATTGAAATAACACATTATCTTAAAAATCAAAACATTATAATTTATATCAATTTTTTAAGTCTAGTGACATATCATATAGTAAATAAATAATCACGAGGCAGAACCTAGATTAATTCTAATGATAAAAAAGATAACAGTAAAAGCACCTACTAATTAATATACTTATAATACTATATAAAAACACAGAAGATCAAAAAATTATGAGCCTTATACAAACAAAAAAGCTTTAAGTATACGCTTTCGCGAAAGCGTACCTACAACTATTACTTAACCAATAACTTCTGTACTTCTCTTCCAGTCACTCCTGTAACTTCTACAAGATATAAGCCTGATGCCAAATTGTGGGGGATAGAAGTTGTGTTACTAAATTCCTGTTTGTACACCTTTTGACCTGTACTGTTATAAATCACAAGTTGTCCAGATGCTGTTGTATTTAATACAAATTGTCCAGATGCTGGATTTGGGTATATACTAAATAGGTTTTTTGTAACACCATCTACACTTAATGGATTTGCCCAAGTGTCTCCTACACTATTTCCCCATATAAACTCTACAAGATCTGGCATATCAATAAATGGATTTCTATTAAATTGCCAATTGTATACTACATTATTACGATTCATCTCAAAATCATCTGGTGGGTCATTACGATGCCATTCTAATAATACATCTAGATCTCCTAGTTCTCCTATTACTCCATTATCAGGATTACCGCTCACTACTTCAAGACCATTATATCTTATGGTTAAAAATAAAACACTACGAGCTACATCTCCATAAAAACTCCCTTGTGTGCCATCTGGGCCACTGTATTCTCCATAATTTTGATTACCTCGAGAGCTATTTTCTGGTCCATCTGCCGCGCGTAATGCGTGTGCATCACTATATGCGTGACGTGTATTATTTGCATCTGTAGGTCCAAAAACATCTATTCCATCTGCAATTTCATCTTCTTCTATAGCATCAAAACCACCTCTTGAACTAGGATAAGTGTGCTCTCTGTTCCAAAGACCTACATTACTTCCTCCTGCACTTTGAAAATCGAGTTTAGCCCTTTCTTGTTCTGTATATAAAAGCCAAACTTGATTACTGTTAAGTGGGCTTTGATCTGCTTCTTTTAGTATATCTATAACATCTGCATAAGTTTGCCATCTTACAACTTCTGGATTTGCTATTATATCCTGTAGCGTCTGGGTTAATTCGTCTCCTGCCAAGCCATCAATAGACGTATAATAATCTTCTGGCTGCGTGCTTTCTACTAGACCAAATGTAGGTTCTAAAGGTGTTCCCCAAGTTGCTGTGGTAAAATCATTATCTATAATACGTATGCTAAGATTATCATTTGCTCGCTTAAAACCAGCTGGCATTTCACCAAAAGTAATTTGCAATACTTCATCTCCTTCATCATCTTGATCATCTTCTATTTGTATTGTTATGCTTGCTGTAGAAGTTCCAGTAGCAAAGGTCACTTCTGTATCTCCAGAAAAATCATCTGTAGTAAAATTATCATTTATTAATGTAAAGGTAAATGTCACTTCTTCTGCAACCGCTTCTGTCGTTGTAAAGTCTATTGTTATTTCTTCACCTTCATCATATTGATCTTGACTCACTGTATATCCTACAAGAATAAATGTTGTTCCAGAACCATCATTAAGTTCTCCTGGTGTAGGTAATGTTACATCATATTCTCCAGCATTATTCAGTTGTATAGAATTTATCGTTGTCGCTCCATTACTTCCTTCATTAATTTGCTCAGTTTCTCCTAGTAATGTAAGAAGTGCTATATCATCACTGTCATTAGTATCATATACCAATGCATCTATCAAGTTTGTAGTTGTTGGTTGAGTTTCATCTGGCCAGTCTGATGCATTACCCTCATATATAGCAACAGCATCTGCTCCGTTTTGAATAGTACTATCAAATAGAATATAGTCTGGAACGGGAGATACATCGTTACTCCCAATAAGAACCACGCCATTAACATCTGATATTAAACCATCTAGATCTAATGCAAAATAACTACTATCATTACCTGCATCAGAACCATTAAAAAGCACTAATACATAACCATCTAAAGACGTTTCAGGAGTTGTGAGCAATTCTATAATTTCTAGTTGATCTGTACTTGGAGTATCTGAGTCTAATTCATTAATAACAACTTGACTTTGAGATGCGATACTAAAAAGAATAAAAAATATTGTGTGAAGATGCTTCATATTAATATATATAAGAGTAAAAATAATGCATATTCTAATCCTAGTCACTTATAAAGTGTAAAGATTATGATATAAAAATGTTTTGAACATTGTTCCCAAGTTACTCATTTAGAAATTGTATTTGCTTTCGCGAAAACGTAACACAAACATTCATACTTTTTATAAAGAACTATGATTACAACCGTACTCCAAATCTAAAATCTATACGCATACCATCTTCTCCTGCAAAAGCACCTACTTGACCAGACACCGTTTCTACCATATTGATCCATAAACCTCCCCCAAAATCATTGTGCCATTTCTTGCTATTTTCTCCATCTACCCATACTCTACCTAGATCTATCCCTCCAAAAACCCCCATTTGAATAGGAAGAATTGCTGTGCGAAATCTGTTAAAACTATACCTTAGATCGGCACTTCCTGCAAATGCAGATTCTCCCGTAAATCTATCAAAACGATATCCTCTTAAACCTGTGCGAGCACCAAGTGTGGCGGCTTGATAAAACTCAAAATCATCACCTATATTAATATGGGCTTGAACGAGTGTTTTAAGCACCCATTTTCTATTTCTGGAAAGTGCATTATAAAATCCTAGTTTAGGTTGTACATACCCATACATTCTACTCCCATTATTTAGATTTCTTTTTGCACCTATTATTGTTTGAAATTCCATACCACGAGTAGGGTTTGCAGGATTATCTGCATTTACAAAACGATAATTTGCTTCTACTCCAAGAAAGGGTTGACTATCAAAAACAGCGGTGTCTTCATCAAATATTTCTATAAAACGTCCTTCTGTGCGCTCTACTTCTACAACTTCAAAACTTGCACTAAATGAAAGCGTTCCTCCAAATGCTTTATCATTAGAAAGACCTAATGAAGCTGCAATATTACTATGACGCACTCTATTGAAATCTTTACTTAAGTTATCTTCGTCATTAATAGTTTCGTTTCCTAAGCCAAAGAAGTTTCTAGCAAAACTCCCATTCGTAAACCTAGCACCCGAAATGAGGCCCCATTTATTTATAACATTTGTAAAAATTCCATCATAATTGAGGTCAAATCCTTCTGTAGCAAAATAATACCCTCCTTTAAAGGTATGCCTGCTGGTAAAAGGATCGTTTTTAAATCCTTTGGTAGTATAGATATCTGTTATCCCTATAAGTAAACCATCATCTGGATTAGAGCCTATTGCCGGAATTACAACATTTTGAGTATCTTTCTTTTTTAACGGATCGTAGGTATTTAATGAATAGTCATTTGTTCTTACAATAATAGCCTTATCCTTCTCTACAATAGTATTCTTTTTAGTTTTATGCTCAAACACCTTTACTTTACGACCATTTTCTATAGTATAGCTATCTTTTTCTTGACCTCCTATTAATTTAATTCTTATGGGGTTTTTACCGGTTCCACTTACGTGAAAAGTGTCTTTGTCGTCTAAACCGTATAACCAAAGGTCCTTAGTTGCATTACTTTGCAATCGACGTGTGATATAAGGTTTTTTTACTTCTCCATTTTTAATTCTACTTACAGTTACTAAGGTTTCATTATCTTCTCTTTTGATTTCAAAATGATCATCTTTATCTGTTCCAGTAATCACTACTAGTTTATTCAAGTAGCTTGCATATTGGTTTGCAATAGAAACAATATGACCTCTGCGTTTTTTTAAATTTTCTTTAATCTCTTCAACACCTATATGTTGTACTTCTTTAGGAATATTTTTAAATGCAGCCTCTATAACATCATCACTCAAATGATCTTGAATATATTGTGCCTGTTGTTTCCATATTTCTTGTCCAGAATTTTTAATTAATGCCCTATCCATTTTTATACCTGCCTCATTAATCCACTTGATATTTTTTAAATCTCCGTCATAATTTTGAAATTGTTTTACTGCTGGAATAAGTGTTTTCAGTAGTCCTAAAAAAGCACCATCAAATTTTGAAAACACTTGATCTCGATCTCTAGGAATAGGTTTATAGGTTTTCTTTCCATCTTTATCAAAACGCGCCCATCGCCATTGGTCTGCGTGTCTATCCCAATCTCCTAGTAACATATCAAAAATACGTGCTCTTATGTATGCAGGCTCATCTACTTCATATTTCTCATCTTTACGGAGGTTTTTATATAAATCGGCTGTACTATCTATACCATCAGGATTTCCAAAAGAGGATACATCTAAAAAACCATTATCTGGACGCTCTTCAATAAAATAAAGTTCGTCTCCATAGTTTTCATTGTACTTTCCTAAGACATTGTGTTTAGGGATGTATATTAATTTTGGATTGGTATGCAATACCCCAACAGCGTTAGATAGTACAGGAATTGCAAGTGATGCAAAGGGATGACCTGAGGTATAAAAATCTAAAATAACATCTTCTGTAAATGTTTCTCTAAATTCATCTTCGACAAATTTATCTTTAAAAGCAACACTTTGTAAAAACTGAACGGCACTTTTACGAACAGCTCGCAAATTAAAATTACGGTTTTTTGTGTCTTGCAATCGTAAAGATCTTGTCTGATGGCCTCCTCCTCTTCTGTCTACACTGAACCCTCCCATTAATGTATCTATAGTAGCAACATTTGCTGTTATTGGAGTACCATATACCTCACGATAATGATCTCCCCAAAAAGAACGATATACTCCGGATGTATGGATAGTTTCTGGAGGGTACACTGTTGCTTTTACCGTAGAGGGAAATGAACTAGAAAAAGTATCTAATACTATTTCTTTCTTAGCTTTAAAAACCTCCTTGGCATATAACAATGTAGGTTCTCCACGATTTGCTGCATAAAATTTAATAGAAGAAGAACCGTCATCAAATATATCTAGAATTGCAAAACCTTGTCCTCCATATGAAAATAGTCCATCTGCCCCAAGACTTGCTGCAGAGCTCTTTGCGCCAGCACCACTTACAATTTGCTTGAGACCATTATTTTCTATGTATTGTAAACTATGCTCGTGTCCAGAGGCAAAAACTATTTTATCTGTGTTTTTGGCTAGTGTAGATAAACGCTTCATCAACTTGTTATACTTATTATGATATCTATCTTGAGGTGATACCCCTCCTTGCGATCTCACTTGTGCGACGAGAGAGGCAACTCCAGGAAGCGGTATTTTTTTTTGTATGGGGTATAAGTGTTTATCTAGACTGTATTTTCCTCCGTGTACACCATTTGTATACATAGGATGATGCATTGCTACAACAATAGTTTTCTCATTATTTTTTTTAAACTCATTTTCTATAGCTATAAAAAATGCCGCTCGTGTTTTTATTTCACACTTATCATTTATAGAGGGATGCGCATCCCAATCTTCTAAGTACCACTGTGTATCAAGCAGCATTAACTCAATATCATCATTTACAGATATCATCTCAATAGGACACCCGTTTTCTGGCTGAAAGACATTATTACCTAGGGTTTTCTCAATATAATCTTCTTGTCTTTTTACACCTTGTACTCCTCCTGAATACCAATCGTGATTGCCAGGGATAAAAAGTTTATTTCCTTTAAAATTTTCTACTGCTGTGATTTGAATATCTAGTCTACGCTCTGCCTCTGCTCTTTCTTTATCATTTTTCTTGGGGAGCCCTGCATCATAAATATTATCTCCTAAAAATATAACATAATCTCCCTCTGTTTGCGATGTATCTATTACCTTTTTAAAAGCTTCTAATGCGTAAGTACTACCGCCATCACTATCTCCACCTGCATCACCTATAAGATAAAAGGAGGTTTTTATAGATTTTTGAGATAATGATATTGTATCGTTTCCTTGTTGTGCTTTACCATTACTATATTGTGGTGTATACGTTGCACAACCATATAACATTATACTGAGTAAAATATAAAGAAAACAGTAATTATTATTCATCTGTAATTTTTTGATGTATTTTTAAATTCTAATCTATGTCATTATTTATGCTTTCACTTTTAGAAAAAACAGAAGAGTTTGTATCTCACCTATTTAAAAAAGAGCTACCTAATAGTTGCGTTTATCATAACTATGTTCACACAAAAAGAGTTCTTAAAAGTACTCAAGAAATAATTGATAACAGTAAATTAATTCTTAAAGATGATGAAAAGTTATCATTACAACTCGCTGCTCTTTTGCACGATACCGGCTACATAAATGGTGCTGAAAATCACGAAAAAGAAAGTGTGAAAATAGCTACGGATTTTCTTACCCAAAATGAAGTTCCTTCTGAGATAATAAAAAGTGTCTCTCAAATTATCTTAGCCACAAATCTTAATGCAAAACCTACGACTATTTTAGAAGAAATATTACGTGATGCAGATGCTTCACATTTTGCTAAAGAATATTTTCTTGAAGCTAGTGAATACTTGCGTCAAGAATTAAAAATAACTGGAAAAAAGGAGTATTCTCAAAATGAGTGGTTAAGAGAAAACATTGAGATGTTCACTACAACCCACTCCTACTATACAGACTATGCAAAAGAACACTGGAGTCCTAAAAAAGAAAAAAACTTAAAAGAACTTATTGACACGCGTAAAAAGAATAAAAAAATGCGCAAAAAAGAAAAAATTAAAGCAAAACTAAAAGATGATAGTCCAGAAAAAGGTATACAATCTATGTATCGTATTGCTTTACGTAATCATATAAAACTTAGTGATATCGCAGATACTAAAGCAAATATCTTATTATCTGTAAACGCTATTGTTATCTCGCTTGCTTTATCTAATTTAATTCCAAAATTAGATAACCCCTCTAATGGATATCTTATTTATCCTACCGTAATATTTATACTTTTTAGCATTATATCTATGGTACTCTCTATTATTGCTACACGACCTAATGTCACACGTGGAGAGTTTACTAGAGAAGATGTAAAGAACAAGAATGTAAACTTATTATTCTTTGGTAATTTTCATAAAATGAAACTTCAAGATTTTGAATGGGCCATTAGTGAGATGCTTCAGGATAAAGAATATATTTATTCTGCTCTTACAAAAGATCTTTACTTTTTAGGACAGGTACTCGATAGGAAATATAAACTTCTAAGAATCACCTATAATGTTTTTATGGCAGGCATTATTATTTCTGTTATTGCTTTTGCGGTATTTTTTAAATTTCAGGAATAAAAAGTTGTTAAGAAGCGACCTCTTCTAATAAATCGTCATAGGTATAATATTCTTTTATAGGTGTTTTTGTTTCTTCTAATGCATATAGAATATTCACTCTAATGGCCTTAAGACCAGATACTGCTTGTAAATCTTCTAGTTCTAAAATCTCTACTTGATCACCTAAGTGTTTTTTGGTTTGTAAAAAACGTATGTAGTTTAAATACTCTTCTTCATCTTCCTTTTGAGAATATACTATAGTAAGCTTTCCTGGTTGAGTAACACGTTCTTGAGTTCCCCTAACAAATGCTTTATCTACCCGTTTTTTGACGACCTCATATCTGGCATTATATGTCCCATCTACATCAAAACGTTTTTCATCCATTCGGTAACGTACAGATAGTGGGTTATTAAAAACAAGAATCATAGAGGCAACTTCAATGGGGTTTTCTAGCTTTCGCGAAAGCGTAAAATGTACATTTTCCATCTCACACATTAGTTGTAATTGCCAGAGTCTTAAATTATAAAGGTAGATTTTATTGAAACTATCATCTTTTGTGATGGATTCTCCCATATATATATTATGCTCTACTCCATCTGTTTTAAAGAGTTCAAAATAATGAGGATATATTTTCTGTGCTTCTTTTTGTTTTTTCTTAAGCACTGAAGACATACGTTTATTAATTAGTGTCACCGTTTCATCATACACTTTACGATGCTTATAGACTAATCCCAAGTTATCTTCTATTTGACTTCTGTATGCAACCACAAGTTTATTTAGTGTATCGCTCTTTTCTAATAAATGGGTAAATAATGGTTGTATGTTAACTCTTAAAAAAGCAAGTATTTTTTGTTCACTATCTACCTCTAAAACGGTTGAGATATTACTATGAAATGTATTGAGTTGATATATCAGCTGATCATATACAGGCAATTGCTCTGTACGATTTGCTTCTTTTACTATCGCAGTAGCGTTACATAACTGTAATAATATGTCTTGTTGTGTTGTTTTATTACGAGCCTCTGAAGAACCTTTAATATCTACCTGTCCAAAAAGAGGATATACATTTTTAAACACGACATCTCTAAACTGAGCATTAGGATCATTATTTAATTGTGATTTTATAAATCGCTTTGCTTCTTGCTCAAACTTCCAGTATACACTTTTATGTATAGAAGTACATTCGTTCTGTATAACGAGGTCTATCTCATTCTCTTGTTGTTCTTTATTGCGAAGTACTGCATCAACTAGATAGGGCATTATATCATCTAATTTATTTGCATTAATACTATTGAGCGCTCCTCTTTGATGTGATGTGAGTTCCATTATTCCTAAGAGCTTTCCTTGACTTCTAATAGGAGCTAAAACCACACTTTGCACACCTTGATCATTAAGGTTTTGATACATCTTAACTTCTGGATATGCTCGATGTACTTTTGCCACATCTGAAATTGCAAAGTACTTCCCAGTATTAAATACAGCATCATAAGAACCTCGACAAAGTACTGTATTACAAGAAGATTCTACATCTCCATATAATATATAACTACTTATATTAGAGATAGGGACAAGCTCAAAAGTATTTTCTTCAGGATTATAATTAGAAAAACCTATGTACAAATTAGGTAAGTTAAAGATTGCCTGAAAAATCTTTTGAAACTCACTGGTAAAGTCTATATTTTCTTGTTCATAACGCAATAATCCAGACTTAAAATTTGATAGAGATACATCTGTAGTAGCATCATATAAGTTTGCCAATACAAAACCTTTAAAAACATAACTCTCTGGCGGGAATTTTTCTTTCCATAACGAGATATTATCAAAGTTATCTAACAACACATCTACATCTTCTTGGGTAATTTGAGGTGCATTGTCTTTTTTTTCTACTGTAATATAGTCGCCGTTATAAAGCATTCTATAATACCTTAAAACACCTGCGCTATCAGGTATTTCATAAAAAAATGGACGCCTAAAATCTATTTCAAATTTATAAAACTGCCTTAATACAAGACTACATCCCATTATATAATAATGGTCTTCATCAAAGTTTTTTATTTCTAAAATAAAATCTTTCCCAGCATCGGATATAATAGCATCATAACGAGCGCTTGATTTAATCACATATTCTTGAAATGGCATAGATACTACCTTAATTTCGTTGTGCTGTAAGGCAATTGGAAAAAGGTTTGACAGTATATCGTCTATAACTTCTTTATATTTATGAAGATCTGATTTGATATTGATTCCAGTGATTAAATCTGGATGATCTTCTAATAGCTTAATAACTTCTAGTGCACGATCTTTTATATGTCCTGTAGCAGTTTTAGAAAGGGCTCTGTAGTGTGCTCCTATTTTATCTAAACTAAATGTTAGCTCTAGGGGAGATTCTTGATCTTTAAAATATGTATTTATAACCTTCATAATATTATGACAAAAATCGCTATACTTTCTTTATTATACTTGTTAATCGTATTTTTGTGATTCAAATAACATTTGATATGAAATATATTATACTTTTCTTAACAATATCACTATTATATTCTTGTGCAGAGACTACTTCTTCTTCATCAATTACAGGACTCGCTTCTGGTGTAACAGATGGAACTAAAATTTATTTAGATGAATTAGGGGCTAATAATAAAAGAACACCTATAGATACTGCTATTGTTACTAAAGAAACATTTTCTTTAGACAATGCCTTAGCTAAAGATAAAAATTTATTAGTGCTCACACTAGAAGGAAATAGAACACCACTTATTTTAATAAATGATAACTCTAAAGTAGACATCACTTTATATAAAGATAGTATATCTTCTTCATTAGTAAAAGGAAGTAGAGATAATGAACTTTTTAATGAGTACCGTCATAACGCTACAGCTCTTGCAAAAAAGAGAAATGAACTTATAAGAGATATGCAACAAGCTCAAAGAGAAACTGACGGAATAATGGTCACTCAATTACAAGGTGAGATTGGTTCCTTAGATAAAACATCTATTGATAGTAAGAAAGATATTATAAAAAACAATCCAGATTTAATTGTTTCTGTGATGGCACTTTCTGATTTAGTAAATGCAAAAACCATCACTTTAGAAGAAACAGAAGATTATTTTAATACATTATCTCTCGATATCCAAAAATCGACTGTAGGTACTTCTGTAAATCAATACATCGCTCAATCAAAATCACAACGTATTGCAAGTAAACTAGCAGATGTAGGAAATAAAGCTCCAGAATTTACTTCAAAAACACCAGAAGGAAAAGACCTAGCGCTTTCTGATGTTTTAGGCAAATATACGATTGTAGATTTTTGGGCATCTTGGTGTGGTCCTTGCCGTAGAGAAAATCCTAATGTTGTAAATGTATACAATGAATATCACGACAAAGGTCTTAATATTATTAGTGTATCTCTAGATAAACCAGGTCAAGAAGCTCGTTGGAAAAGAGCAATCGTTCAAGATAAAATGGACTGGTATCACGTTTCTAATCTTCAATTTTGGCAAGACCCAATACCTAAAAAATACGGTGTTAGAGCAATACCTGCTACCTTTTTATTAGATGAAAATGGCGTGATTATCGCAAAAAACTTAAGAGGCCCAGCTTTGGGAGCAAAAATAAAAGAGCTGCTAGGAAAAAGTTAGGATAGAAAAGAACATTGAATACTATAAAAAAACACCAGTTATGATCTGGTGTTTTTTTATTTTTAGCATATGTTTCTTACAATTTGTGTTTTATTTATCATTTTTCCGCTATTGCCTTTGTTGCCTTCTGCACATTGGTCAATTAGGTTTTTTGATTTTGTAAGAGTACAAACATCTGTAGTGCAATTGCTGTTAATTAGTACAAGCTTTATAGTATGGGATGTGTTTTCCTACCAACACATTAGTGTAATAGTGTTACTTACAGTAGTAGTAGCATATCAACTATGGCTCATTTTACCCTATACTCCTTTATTTCCTGAGCATACACCTATACAGCAATTTCACAAGCAACAACTTAGTATTATTACAGCAAATGTGTTACAAACTAATCAAGCCTTTAACACTTTTACAGATCTTATAAAAAAAGAGTCTCCAGATATTTTTATCACTATGGAATCTAACGAGGCTTGGGATCAATCTATCTCAAAAGCGTTTCCAGAATACACCCATACCGTAAAAGCGAGTTTAGATAATTTTTATGGAATGCACCTTTATTCTAAAATTCGTCTTGAAACTGGTGTTGTAAAATATCTTGTAGAAAAAGATATTCCATCCATACATTGTGAGATCCAATATGCTTCGCAACGATTTAATCTCATTGCTATACATCCTGCACCACCAAGTCCCACAGAAAATGAAACCTCAAAAGAACGTGATGCAGAGCTTATGCTTGTGGGGAAAATATGTAGAGCTTCTGTAGAGGCTACGATTGTTTGCGGAGATTTAAATGATGTTGTATGGTCTAAAACAACAAGGTTATTTTCTAAAATGACAGGATATAAAAACCCGCGTATGGGAAGAGGGTTGTTTTCTTCCTTTCACACAAAATATTGGTTACTCCGTTTCCCTTTAGATCATCTCTTTTATTCAAAAGATCTATATGTCTCTGAAATAAAACGTCTTGCTCGTTTTGGATCTGACCACTTTGCGATGTATTATAAAGTTGCATTTCCGCTCATTGATGTAGATCTATCTCATCCTGAAATTACAGACGAAGAGAGAGAGGAAATTAAAGAAATTATAGAAGAAGGATATGCTTCTGCAAAAGAGACACAACAAGAATAGTAAAGTTTTTTTGTTAGTACGCTTTCGCGAAAGCGTATCTAAACCCATTAAAAACAAAAACAGCCTACCATATATAAGGTAAGCTGTTTTTACTATTTTTAATAATAACAGTTGTTATTCAAACTGTGCAGCTACTGCAGCAGATAATCTTTTATAAGTTCCATTATCAAGTCTATCACGAATCGCCTCAAAAGCCGCTAAGGTTTCTTCTACATCTGTCAGTGTGTGAGAAGCCGTAGGAATCATTCTTAGAAGAATTAATCCTTTAGGAATTACCGGATACACCACAATAGAGCAGAAAACCCCGTGATTTTCACGTAGATCTTTTACCAAAGCCATCGCTTCTGGCACACTTCCCTTAAGATATACAGGGGTTACGCAAGATTGCGTTGTCCCAATATCAAAACCTCTTTCTTTAAGTCCTCCTTGTAAGGCATTTACGTTTTTCCATAGTTTTTCTCGCAATTCTGGCATTGAGCGTAACATATCTAGTCTTTTTAATGCTCCTACTACTAACTGCATTTGCAATGACTTTGCAAACATTTGAGAACGTAAGTTATATTTTAAGTAATCTATGATTTCTTGATCGCCTGCAATAAATGCTCCTGTAGATGCCATAGACTTTGCAAACGTGGCAAAATATACATCTATTTGATCTTGTACACCTTGTTCTTCTCCTGCTCCTGCTCCTGTTGCTCCTAATGTTCCAAAACCGTGTGCATCATCTACTAATAAGCGGAAGTTATATTTTTCCTTTAAAGCAACTATTTCTTTAAGTTTTCCTTGCTCTCCTCGCATTCCAAAAACACCTTCAGATATTACAAGAATACCTCCTCCAGTTTGCTCTGCCATTTTTGTAGCACGCTCAAGGTTTTTTTCGATACTTTCCATATCGTTATGCTTATAGGTAAATCGTTTACCCATATGCAAACGTACTCCATCTATAATACACGCGTGTGTATCTACATCATATACAATAATATCATCTTTTCCTACTAGTGCATCTATGGTAGACATTATACCTTGATACCCAAAATTAAGTAGATATGCAGCTTCTTTTTGTACAAAAGCAGCGCACTCATTTTGTAGCTGTTCGTGCAATTCTGTATGACCAGACATCATACGAGCACCCATAGGATATGCAGAACCATAGTTGGCAGCAGCTTGTGCATCTACTTCACGTATTTCTGATCTATTTGCTAATCCTAAATAATCATTTACACTCCAAGTAATTACTTCTTTTCCTTGAAAACGCATTCTATTAGAAATAGGTCCTTCTAGTTTTGGGAACACAAAGTATCCTTCGGCAACAGACGCCCATTTTCCTAACGGTCCTTTATCTTTATATATCTTATCAAATAAATCTTTCATATACTTGTTTTGAAAACAGGGGCAAAAGTACAAAAATTAAAAAATTTAAATGCATCAATATATTTAGATAATGCGTTTGTTTTTGACCTGTTTTTCTGATAACATCAAAAAAAACTCCTGTTTTTACAGGAGTTTTCAATATACATAATTTTTTTAAAGCTATTTAATATATTCTATTGTTGTCACTGCTTCTTCATTTTGACTATCAAAAAAGCCTTGATCTCTCATCCATACATCTGAGTATACTTTACTCATATAACGGCTACCGTGATCAGGAAATATAATAACAACATTACTATTATGATCAAACTCTCCTTTTGCAGCTAGTTGTTTTAAACCTTGTATTGCTGCTCCACTTGTATATCCTACAAAGAGCCCTTCTTTAGTGACAATTTCTCTTGCTGTGTGGGCACTTTCTTCATCTGAAACCTTTTCAAAAATATCTATAGCATCAAAGTCTGTGGCCGTAGGTATTAAATTTTTACCTAAACCTTCTATTCGGTAAGGATAAATCTCAGCCTGATCAAACTCACGTGTTTGATGATATTTTTGAAGAACAGATCCATATGCATCTATTCCTATTACTTTGATGTCTTTATTTTGTTCTTTTAAATATCGCGATGTTCCTGAAATAGTTCCTCCAGTGCCACTACAAGCTATCAGGTGTGTTATTTTACCTTCTGTTTGTTCCCATATTTCAGGACCCGTACTTAAATAATGAGCGTCCATATTGAGCTCATTAAAATACTGATTGATGTATACAGAACCCTTCATCTCTTCGTGTAACCTTTTTGCAACACTATAATATGATCTTGGATCGTCTGCACTTACGTGAGCAGGGCAAACATATACTTTTGCACCCATAGCTTTAAGAGCATCGATCTTATCTTGAGAAGATTTTGAACTCACTGCAAGAATACACTCATATCCTTTTATGATACTTACCATTGCAATACTAAAGCCTGTATTACCTGAAGTAGTCTCAATAATAGTATCTCCTGGTTTAAGAATACCACTACGTTCTGCTTCTTCTATAATGTGTAATGCAATACGATCTTTTGAAGAGTGTCCGGGATTAAAAGCTTCTACTTTTGCATAAAAGTTACCTTTAAAACCTTGAGTAATCTTGTGTAACTTGATAAGAGGGGTGTTACCTACTAATTGTAACACATTATCATAGACGTTTAGATCTCTATTCATATAATTAGGTTAGGTTGTATGCAAGTTTCTGGTTAAAACATTAGCAAACAATTAAACAAAAATACTATAATTATTTAAAATGAGGTATTACTGTATGACTTCAATTTTATAAAGTTATAAGCAATAAAAGTTTTTTTATTCCCTTACCCCCTCTAAATCAAGTATAAAAGCATATTGTTGCGCTATTTCTTTTAATGCTTCAAAACGACCAGATGCTCCACCGTGACCAGCTTCCATATTACAATGAAATAAAATTGTGTTTTCTCCAGTGTTAGTAGCTCTCATTTTTGCTACCCATTTTGCTGGTTCCCAATATTGTACTTGACTGTCGTGATATCCTGTGGTAACAAATGTATTAGGATATGCTTTTTCAAAAGCATTATCATAAGGACTATAACTTTTCATATACTCATAGTACTTTTTTTCATTAGGATTTCCCCACTCATCATACTCTCCTGTTGTAAGAGGTATCGTGTCATCTAACATTGTAGTTACAACATCTACAAAAGGAACTGCGGCAATCACACCATTATATGTTTCTGGAGACATATTGATAATAGCTCCCATTAATAAGCCCCCAGCAGAACCTCCATATGCATATAAATGATCTGCAGAGGTATAATTTTGATCGATAAGATGTTTTGAAACATCTATAAAGTCTGTAAATGTATTCTTCTTTTTAAGTAATTTTCCATCTTCATACCACTGTCTTCCTAGATATTCTCCTCCTCTAACGTGAGCAATAGCATATATAAAACCTCTATCTAATAAACTCAATCGAATACTTGAAAAAGAAGGATCTGTTGTACTACCATAACTTCCATAAGCATACTGAAATAGCGGTGCATTACCATCTTTTTTAGTATCCTTATGATACACAATAGAAACAGGTATCTTAGTTCCATCTTGAGCTGTTGCCCATATACGCTCCATCATATAGTTATCCTTATTAAACTTACCTCCTAAAACTTCCTGCTCTTTAAGTATTGTTTTCTCTTTAGATACCATATCAAAATCGATGACAGAACTAGGGGTATTAAGTGCATTATATGCATATCTTAATATCTTAGTATCAAACTCTATATTAGTTGTTGTGTATGCATCATATGTCTCATTATCAAATGGCAAATAATAACTTGCAGTTCCATCCCAACGTTTTATATGAATTTTATTTAACCCATTAGAACGTTCACTTACCACTAGAAAATCTTTAAAAATATCTACATCTTCTAATAATACATCTTCCCGATGTGCAATTACTTCTTCCCAATGCTCCATAGAAGTAGTTTCTTCTGAAGTTTTCATCAGTTTAAAGTTAATTGCTTTATCCTTATTAGTCTGGATATAAAAAGCATCTTCATAATGTGCAATATTATATTCTAAACCTCTAACACGTTCTTGAAAAACTTTAAATTCACTAGTTCCTTTTTCTGCAGGTGCAATTCTATATTCACTAGTAAGTGTACTACTAGAACCTATAACTATGTATTTTTTTGACTTAGACTTGTATACAAAAGAATAAAAAGTTTCATCATCTTCTTGAAAGATAAGTTCGTCTGTTGCAGGATCTGTACCTAGAATATGCTTATATATCTGATAAGAACGTAATGTCTCCTGATCATTACGAGTGTAATAAACTGTTTTATTATCATTTGCCCAGACTGCCCCTCCTGTAGTATTTTCGATTTTTTCTGGATATAATTGTCCTGTGACAAGATTTTTAAACTGTATGGTATATTGCCTTCTACTTACCGTATCAATACCAAAGACAGCTATCTCATTATTTTCTGACACAGCATAACCAGCTTGACTAAAATAAGAATGTCCTTTTGCCATCTCATTGTTATCAAAAACAACAATCTCCTCACTATCTAAGGTATCTTTTTTACGACAATAAAAAGGATAATTTTTACCTGTCTCAAAACGTCTATAATACCAATATCCATTGCTCTTATATGGAACAGAAGCATCATCTTCCTTTATGCGGCCTTTCATTTCTTCAAAAAGAGATTTTTGAAAATCTTTTGTAGGCGCTGTTATTTTATCATAATAATCGTTTTCTCTTTCCAGATAATCTATTACCTCGGGATGGTCTCTTTCATTCATCCAGAAATAATCGTCTACACGTATATCGCCGTGCTTTTCAAGATTTTTAGGTTTTTTATCTGCGACAGGAGCTTTAATTTCTTTAGTCAAGGTTTTTGTGTTTTTTTGATTACAACTTATTGTGATTATTGCACTAGCGCAAAAGAGTATTAAATATTTCATAAGTTAAAATTTTGCGAACTGTGAATTTAATAAATTTGCATTACAAATTTTAAAAATGACACTATGTTTGGAGATATGATGGGTTTAATGGGTAAGTTACAAGAAGCCAAAGCCGAAGAAACTAAAGAACGTTTAAAAACAGTTCTTGTAGATGAAAAATCATCTGATGGATTACTTACTATCATTGCGACAGCGAGCGGTCGTATAAAAGAAATAACTATTGACCCTACTTTACTAGAAGATCAAGAACAGTTAGAAGACTATCTTATACTAACACTTAATAAAGCATTAGATAAAGCTCAAAATATACACGATACAGAAATGACTGCTGTTGCAAAAGATGGAATGCCAGATATACCAGGTATGGATATGTTTAAATAATGGAGTTTATAGTTTTTTCGTAAGCATAACTAAAAATAAAAAGCGCTCTCTAACGAAAGCGCTTTTTGTATTTAGTAAGATGGTTAGTCTATAGTATACTAGTTGTTTATTAAACGGAACTCAGTACGACGGTTTGCTGCGTGCTGACGCTCTGTACAAGAAACTCCATCTGCACAACGGTTTTTAAGTCTACGCTCACCAAAACCATTTGCAACAAGAAGACTACTATTTACTCCTTTAGAAATAAGGTAGTTTGCTACTGCAGTTGCTCTTCTTTCTGAAAGGCTCTGATTATTAGAAGCGCCACCTTTAGAATCTGTGTGAGATGCGATCTCTAGTTTTACACCTGGGTTTTGAGCAAGTAGTGGTAATAAACGAGAATCAATAATTCCTTTTGCAGCAGAAGTAAGTGTTGCAGATCCAGAATTCCAATTAATAGGAAGTGCTTGATACTCTACTAAAGCACACTCAACTTCTCTCCAAGTAGTAAGACCTCCTTTTTGCTTAAGAACTTCTTTAGAAACAGAATCAAAAGTTGCAGCAACAGTTTCTTGTGTAGTTGTTGCATCTTTAACTAATACAGTCTTTGTAATAGTAGCATACTCAGCTGGAACTTCTTCTTCTACTACACGAGCAGGTTGATCAATTACTCTCTTAGTATACGTACTATTAGAAGAACTTCCTGGAGTAGTTTGAACAGTTGCATCTGAAGCTAATACTTTTTTAGAAACTGTAGTATATTCAGCTGGATATCCTTTATAACACCAGTAACGACAATCGTCAGGGTTAGAAGAAGCACAATCTGGTGCTGGAGCTCCTAACTCCCACTGTGCATATGCAGATTTAATCTCAATAGTCTCTGTATCATTAGAGAATGAAGCAGGAATAATCTTAAGAGAAGATCCTGTTGTACTTTTCACGTAAGAAACAGTTTCTGTTTTAAACGTAGCTGGGATTACACGTAATTTTTTAGATGCTTCTTTTACAAGAACACGCTCTGTTACCGTATCATACTGTGCTGGCACTTTCTTAAGTACTTTGTATGCAGGTGTCTTTTGTATTTGTACTGTTTGAGTTTCATAAATGTCTGGCGTGGTACAGCGTACATAACATTTACCTGGCTCAGGATTTGCTGGTAAGTCTTGCGCTTGCACAGAAGCAACACCTAATCCAAAGATTGAGCAGAGTAATAAAATTTTCTTCATAATAAATGGTTGTTAAATAGTTAAAACGTTAAAACGTTTGTTAATTTATCTTTTAAAGTTACAAAAATAACAACATTTTAGTCTTCTAAATTTAACTTTTCTTTAGGTTTTAAAGTATTCGATAAAAGACGCTCCTGCATCGATTAAAACCACTTTTTTAATGTATTTAAATTAATACTTGCAAAAATCTATTTTTTTTTAAAGTTTAAATATAGTCTTTAACTTCACTAAATAGTCACAAAAACGCGAGTGAGCCTCTTTTGTATAATCTAAATGTGTCACTATTCTCAATTTTCCTTGTCCCATATCACTAAGAAAAATTTTATTTTTTTCAAGTGTTTTAATAAAAACACTCTGATTTACATCTTGATGCAAGTTAAAAATTAAAATATTTGTATCAACAGGTTCTACTGTAGATACATAATCACAATTTTTTAATATCTCTCCTAATTCTTGAGCTCTTTTATGGTCTTCTTCCATTCTATCTATATGATGGTCTAATGCATATAAGCCAGCTGCGGCCATATATCCCATTTGCCTCATACCGCCTCCTAGCACTTTACGAATGCGCATTGCCTTATCCATATATGCCTTTTTTCCTATTAGTACAGACCCCATAGGAGCTCCAAGTCCTTTTGAAAGACATACGGATATGGTATCAAATAAGCTTCCATAATCACCTGCTTTGGTCCCCGTAGCAACAAGAGCATTCCATAACCGAGCGCCATCAAGGTGTAATCCTAAATCATTTTTATCACAAACTTGTTTTATCTTCTTTATTTCTTCAAGATCATAACAAGCACCACCTCCTTTATTAGTGGTATTTTCCAAACAAACCAATGAAGTAAGCGGACTATGATAAAAATCTGGAGGATTAATTGCCTCTACTACTTGAGAAGCTGTAATCATTCCTCTATTTCCTTTTATGAGTTTACAAGAAACACCACTATTAAAAGAAACTCCGCCTCCTTCATAATTAAACACGTGAGCATATTGATCTGTTATGAGCTGCTCTCCTGGTTGAGTATGCATTTTTATAGCTGCTTGATTTGCCATACTACCCGTAGGAAAATATAAAGCACTATCCATATTAAACATTCTAGCAAGCTTAGATTCTAAAGCGTTTACAGTTGGGTCTTCTTTATACACATCGTCTCCAACTTTGGCTTTCATCATATATTCTAGCATTGCTGGTGTAGGCTTTGTTAATGTATCAGAACGAACATCAATTTTCATATATTAAGTCTAATTTTAAAACTATTAATATTTCTTTAAGTATTGTAAGTGATTACGCTTTCGCGAAAGCGTGTTTAGTAACAACCTATTGGAGATCCATCTGGAATTTTAGGAGATGGAAGCGCTTCATACTTTTCTGGATTTTTAGAAAACTGATCTATCATTGTTACCATATAAGAAGCATTAGGATCTTCTATATTTTTCAATAGTTGTAAACGTATTTTTTTAAGTTCCATTTGGACTATTGCTTTTGTTTGCGGAATAGCCTTTTTACTTACGGCAAGATTCATTAAATGTTTTAATACATTATAATTAACACTCATTTGAACTTGTGCATAATAACTATCCTTCTCTTTTGAGAATAGTGTCAGTTTTGATAATTGTGACAAAACATCGGAAAGCCCTAATTGATTTTGATCGACTGCTTTTTGTTGTATTAATCTATTTGCACGTTCGGGGTGTAATAATAATGACAACGTCATATCACTTGCTGTAGATACAGCTCCGAAAGCATCAAAAGCAACTCCTGCGTTACTTTTAAAACTTTCTCTACTACGATTATATCCGTGTGCTCTTGGAGGAAAAAGAGCTAATTTATCTTGGGGAATTGCTAGCTCTTGTGCACTAACTGTTTTTAAAACAGAAGTAAGTGCTTTTTGTTGTTCCTTTTTGCTCACTGTCTTTACTATAGTATTACGACCTCCTTTAACCGCATAATTATACTCTAATCCCCCAATAGTTTTTATAGCAGCTTCGGTTTGGTATCTATGGTAAAAATAAAGAGGTACAAAAACGTCTTCTAATACTGAGTATGGCTCATTAGAACGTATATTATCCTTAGAAAAATTTGAAATAGCTCCTGCTCTCAATATAAGCATATTGTCTAGCTCTGTAGCTGCGTTACTTCCATTATCCCAAAGATGTGCTTTAAAGTGTGCTCCTCCTTGCGGTCTCGCATCTCTATCTGTAATATATTGTAGACCGTCTTCTTGAGCTTTTATGAGAATATTAGTAAGAAAACTATCTTCTTTTTGGTTTGTAGGCACCACCCCATAACTATATTGTACAGTCACTTTATCCCAATCACCTATTCCAGTTGCATATGCATTAGAAAAATCTACTTCATTATTTTTCCAAGTTAATGTAGGATGAGGATAATCCATTACACTCGCTCTATTAATTGTACTAGCTGCAAAATTATGAGCAAATCCAAGTGTGTGCCCCACTTCGTGGGCACTTAACTGTCGTATTCTTGCAAGTGCCATATCAAGCATAGGTTCATAATTATCATCACGCTCTTTAAAAGGCTGGTTCATTAATGCTTGTGCTATTAAAAAATCTTGACGTATACGTAAACTTCCTAAACTCACGTGACCTTTTATAATCTCTCCGGTTCTAGGGTCTGTCACACTAGCTCCATAACTCCACCCTCTTGTACTACGATGCACCCATTGTATAACATTATACCTTACATCCATAGGGTCTGCATCTTTAGGAAGCATCTTTACTTGAAATGCATTTTTAAAACCTGCTGTTTCAAATGCTTGATTCCACCAGCTAGCTCCTTCTAATAAAGCAGATCGTACTGGTTCTGGTGTTCCTGGGTCTAAATAATAAATAATAGGTGCTACAGCTTCACTCATTGCTGCTTCAGGGTTCTTTTTCTCAAGACGATGTTTATTTGCAAATCTTTTTACAATAGGCTCTTGAACAGGAGTCGCATAATCAAGATATGTGGTTGAAATATTACCTGCTCTTGGATCAAACACTCGAGGTTTATAATTTGAATCTGGCAATTGTACAAATGAATAATGCTGTATTACTGAGATCGTATTTACATCTGGAGCTACAGTTCTTAAGTTTCGGCCAGAAGGAGTTCCTTTATATGTTAATAATGCTTCAAACTCGGTATTTTTAGGAAAAGACTTTGTGCGTTGCATTTGTATAGCACTTCGTGACTTATCTATTTTGTACGTACCTTCTTTAGAACTTTTGAGTCTAGTTGAGATTCTGTGCATATCTTCTAATAAGAAAGAAGTGATATCTATTAAATAACTATCCTTTTTTTGCTCTACTATGGGAAATCCATAAAGTACCGAAATCGCAAAAGCTTCTTCTATTGATTTTTTTTCTAACTCATTATCTGTATTTGCTCGATAACGCAAATTAGGTTGTATTAATAAAAGTTTATTACCTGCTTTTTGAAATTTTACAATGGCTGTACTTCCTAACTGTCCTCTATCTATCCCGATATCATTACTCCCTAAACCTGTTCTAAGAGAATGTACAAAAAGAAACTCTTCATCTAGTGTTGTGACCTCTATATATATTTTATCATTTTTTTCATCATAGTGCGTATTGAAAAATCCTTTTTGAGTATCTATATTTTCTTTTGAAGAAAGAAATTGAGCAAATGTAGTACTCGTGACAAGAAGTACAATCACAAATAAATAATAATGTTTCATAGCGCCTTTTGTTAAGGCTGTCTAAGATACAGATTAAGAAGAATGAGTACAATGTTTTTTAGTATACAAAATCAAAATATTTTATCTGTTTATTGCTTTCGCGAAAGCGTATAAAAAAACACCTCGCCATATGACGAGGTGTTCTATAGAAAATAATTAAAATCTAAATTCTTAGTACATAGCATTTAATGCAGTAATGTCAGCAGAAGAAAATTCTCCATCCACACCTGAACTAAAACAAGCTTGCATTACAGAATCTAAGTCTCTTATTGGAGTTCCTGGTAATTGAATTGCTCCAATTCCAGCAGTTCCTTCATTTGAATTTTGTCCACAACTAGCACGATCATAATAATCTGAGTGACGGAAACCTATAGAGTGACCTATCTCGTGAGTGATTACGTGCTCATTCAAGTTATTGTTAGCCGTTGTACCTGCTGTTGGAAGATTGTAAATCTGTACAAACTTGTTAGGAAGTCCATTAGATGGGAAACCAGCTACTCCTCCTGATGCTGAATTGTTTGCAGAGTTATCATAAACTACCATATCGGCAGCATTAAAGTTTGTACCAAACGTTAAGTTAAAACGTAAATTAGAACCCGTAAGTCTGTTGTAATTATTTACTGCCCACTGTAATCCTGTTTGACCAGCAGCAGAAAGAGCAAAACCACTACCTGTATATCCTAAGATATCAATAGTTTGATTTGCACTTGATACAAGATTAGTTGTTCTAAATTGACGTGTCTGTCCATCAAGTTGATCAAGTTGAACTAGCTCATCAAGTTGCTTTTCTGTAATAACAAGGTCATCCCCTATATAAATACGCTCCTCTATAGAACCATCAGGAAGGTGAAAATCTCCTTTTGTTACTGTACCTGCATCTAATGCTAATTGACCATAGATTTTATCTAATGTAGTTTGATCTGTAACTAGTGCACGTCCTGTAGCCCCAACTACATTATCTACAACAAGTTCTGCTTGATCATTTTCGATTGCATCTGCTGATTCTTTTTCACAAGATGTAAAACTAATTGCTGTTAGTGCTAATGCTAGCGCCCCAAATTTCATTTGTTTTTTCATTGTTAATAATTGTTTAAAGGTTAATGTTATTGAAAGTATCGAAATTAAATATTATTAACACACTAAATGGCAATAATTGATCACTATAACGTTTTCGTGTTTATTTTTGTCAAATCATTAACGAATATTAAGATTAATTAACAATCAAATAAAAACGTAATTAAAATCAAATGAGATTTTAAGAAATCCCCTAAAACACTGAGTGTAATAAACTGTAACTGACTGAAAATAATTAACCTAGGTTCATTATTTTTGATTTCAAAAAGCAAATTTTAGATTTTGACAATGAATATTAAGAAAAATGAAATTTCATTTTTAGTAAATACTCAATGAAAAATTGATTTTACTGAATATATGATACACTTCACTTACGGTTTATGAAGATAACTTCTTTTTACAAGTAATTTACTATATATATTATGATATAATGTAGTAAAAAATATGCTTACTTCTTTAACAAAAAAATATATGCTTCGTTTAGAAACTGAGTAATTAAAGAATATTTAACCTTCTTACCTCATTTTTTTACTCATAATAGAGATGAATTCCATAAAAGTCTATTAATTTTGTTAGCTTAAATATATTATAATGACAAACAAAGATCTTTTAAAAGTAGTACAAGAGCACGGAAGCCCTGTGTATGTATATGATGCTGATATCATTACAAGACAATATAAACGTCTTACAGATGCTTTTAAGAAGGTCAAACAGTTACGTCTTAACTATGCGGTAAAAGCTCTTAACAATATATCTATACTCCAACACTTACACAGCTTAGGTTCTGGAATAGATACTGTCTCTGTTCAAGAAGTAAAACTTGGTATGCTTGCTGGTTTTACCCCAGATCGTATAATTTTTACTCCCAACGGAGTTTCTTTAGAAGAAATAGAACAGGTAGCTGCTATGGGTGTACAAATTAATATTGACAATTTATCAATATTAGAACAGTTTGGGACAAAACACCCTGATGTACCTGTATGCATTCGTATTAATCCTCACGTTATGGCTGGAGGAAATGCAAATATATCTGTAGGTCACATTGATAGCAAGTTTGGGATAAGTATTCATCAACTTCCTCACGTATTACGCATTGTTGAAAATACTGGGATGAATATAAACGGTATTCATATGCACACAGGAAGTGACATCTTAGATATTGACGTATTTATATATGCAACAGAAATTTTATTTGAAACAGCAAAAAAGTTTGACAACTTAAGTTTTATAGATTTTGGTAGTGGTTTCAAGGTACCTTATAAAGAAGGAGATATTGAGACTAATATTGAAGAAATGGGAGAAAAGCTTTCAAAACGATTTACAGCTTTTCAAAAAGAATATGGAAAACCTCTCACGCTAGCTTTTGAGCCTGGTAAGTTTTTAGTTAGTGAGTCTGGCAAATTTCTTGTAAATGTAAATGTGGTAAAACAAACCACATCTACCGTCTTTGCTCAAGTAGATAGTGGCTTTAACCATCTTATAAGACCGATGCTATATAACAGCCAGCACGAAATACATAATATTAGTAACCCTAACGGTAAAGAACGTTTTTATAGTGTTGTAGGATATATCTGTGAGACAGATACATTTGCAACTAACAGGCGTATAAGTGAAATCGTAGAAGGAGACATCCTTGCTTTTAGTAATGCTGGAGCATATTGTTTTACAATGGCTAGTAACTATAATAGCAGATACCGCCCTGCTGAGGTGCTTTGGAAAGATGGAAAAGCACATCTCATTCGTAAACGTGAAACTTTTGATGATCTTATTGCAAATCAAATACCACTAGAAGCCTTAAACGTATAACACAATAGAAAAGACTGAGATGCACTCGGTCTTTTTTAGTTTATATATTTTTAACCTCAATGAAACACATTTACATTATTTTTTTAATACTTCTTATTGGTTGTGAAAATCCAATAGAAAAGGTAGTTAATACCGATAATGATATTATAAAACCTGTTATAGATAGTATCAACAAGTATGAAGTACAAATAATGTATACACAAGTAGATACGTCAGAAAGTGGAGAAATCATATTAAAAGATTATACATATAATGTAGATAAAAATGCATATTTCTATCCTGCAAGTACTATAAAACTTCCTATTGCTATTCTTGCAGCAGAATATATTGAAAAACAAGAAAACATCTCACTAGACACTCCATATGTAATAGAAGGAGATTCTAAAAAACATACTATAGCAAATGATATTGAGCAAATATTTACAGTCAGTGACAATAATGCTTTTAATAGATTGTATGAACTTTTAGGGCGAGATTATGTAAATACACGCTTTCGCGAAAGCGATCTAACTCCCACAAGACTGGCACATAGATTATCTCAAAGAGGGGCAACAAGTGAGACACTCAAATCATTAACATTTTTTCCTGGTTATACAGCAGATTTACAGGCAATACAAAAAAAAGAAGACTCCCCAATACAATCATTAAAGATTAACAAAGTACACAAAGGAAAAGGATATATTTATGAAGAAGCTCTAGTTAAAAAACCAATGGATTTTAGTAAGAAAAACTATTTTCCATTAGAAAAACAACACGAGATGATGCAACGTCTTATATATCCCGAAACTTTTGATAACAAAGATCACTTTACAATTTCTAATACGACTAGAGAAAGAATACTCAAAATGATGCAAACCTTACCTAAAGATGCTGGTTATGACAATTATTATTATGATAGCTATGTAAAATTCTTTATGTATGGAGATTCTAAAAAACCCATTCCTAAGCATATGAAAATTTATAATAAAGTAGGATATGCTTATGGAACTCTTACTGAAACTGCCTTTATAGAAGACACAAAGAATGATATTAAATTTTTCTTATCTGCTACCATTCTTGTAAATAAAAATGAGATTTTTAATGATAATGTCTATGAGTATGATAATATAGGTATACCTTTCTTATCTGAACTAGGAAGAGAATTTTATAAACTAGAGATAAGTCGTAAGAAATAGACTTTATTAATTATCTATTTTTTAATAACCAACAATCCCTTTTTCTGTGAGCTTAAGAGAACTTAATAAACGAACTACAGTATGTGAATTATGTACAAACGAGTATGACCTATTGCCATATATTGTAGTTCCAAGAGAAGATGATATTTTAGCTTGTGCTACTTGTATATCACAAATAGAAGCTCCTGAAAAAATAGATATAAATCACTGGCGATGTCTTAATGACAGTATGTGGAGTACAGAGCCTGCTGTACAAGTTATAGCCTGGCGTATGCTTCATAGATTAAAAAATGAAGGATGGTCCCAAGACTTACTAGATATGATGTATATTGAAGAAGACACACTAGAATGGGCAAAAGCTACAGGAGAACATCTAGAAGAAGATGAAAATACAATCATACATAAAGACTCAAATGGCACACGTCTCGCTCACGGTGATAGTGTAGTACTTATAAAAGATCTTGATGTAAAAGGAGCAAATTTTACGGCAAAACGAGGGGAATTTATGCGCAATATCTCTCTTGTACACGATAATGCAGAGCATATCGAAGGACGTATACAAGGACAACAAGTAGTTATTGTCACAAAGTGGGTAAAAAAGAGTAATTAATCTCTGATATTATTTTTCATATCTAGCCCTTCTTAGTTTAAAAAAAACAACAAATATTTATCGCTTTTTACAATTTTATTTTTTGACTATACACTGCAATAAATACTTAATATTAAATAATTAATCGTTGTAAGTGTGTTATAATTATTTGGTAATTAATAGTTTGTTCTTTTTCCGTTTTAAGCCTTTTTTTTCCTTTTTAGCATCTTTTATAAGTTTTTAAGTAATTATAAGTAGTTTATTTGCAGTAAGTAATAAAGTAAACAATCTTAAATTATAATGAAAATGAAAAAAATTATTTTACCATTAGTAGCACTTCTTGCAATGGCAGTAAGTTGTAGCTCAGACGATGATTCAACAGATGATAATACTGGAGGTGGCGAAGTAGAAGGTGTTTTACGCATTCTTAGTGTAGATGCAGAAAATGATTTAGTAACCTTAACAAACCTTGGAGAAGGAACTATTGATATAGGAGATTATTTTCTATGTTTAGGCCCTGGAACATATCGTCAAATATCTGGGCAAACAACAGAAGATACTAACCTTGAGTTAAACGAAACAATTACAGTATCATATGATGTAAATCCAGATGCAGATGGTTTAAGTATATTTTCTACAAACACATTTGAGTCTTCAGATCCTGAGATTTTATTAGATTTTGTACAGTGGGGAGCAGGAGGCCAGCCTAGAGTAGATCAGGCAGTAACAGCAGGTAGATGGGATGATGCAAATAACTTTGTAGAAGGAGTAAATATTTTTACATATAATGGAGGAGTTGCAGATGTAGGATCGACTTTTTGGACAGGAGAAGAAG
>CALKZS010000038.1 GCA_938002835.1 uncultured Dokdonia sp.
GTTAAACCATCCAGAAGACCACTTTCTAAAAATTATTTCTTTAAATAATCCATAATACTGTGTTTTAAAATTAAACAAAAAATTAGGCGGGTTTTAAAACCCACCTAATTTTCAACTTTACACAGTTTATTGGACACTACCTATTTTTGAACTAATCACTGGTTGTATAAATGTAATTTACTTAAGGGAGAGATAAGAACCTTAATTTTTTGCAAACTCTTTCTTTAAGAAAGGCGCTATTACTATTTTTACGATCTAATTAAAGTAATCACAGAACTATCGCATATATAAGCCTTTAATTCCATAGCTTTTTATTATCTTAAATAATTATATGTTGATGTAAAATAATGAAGTCCCTCTACACATTCCTTTTTTTACTTTTTATTTCTACAACAGTTGTTGCAGAAAAATATGCACTTATTGTTGCTGTAGGCGATTATGAAGACACAACAGGTTGGACTAAAATAAATGCGGTAAATGATGTACCACTTATACAGCAAGCATTATTATTACAAGCATTTAAGGCACAAAATATTTATACTGTTATAGATGACCAAGCAACAAGAGTAGGTATTTTAAATAAAATTAAAGAGGTACAACAGCAACTTGACAAAGGAGATATATTAGTAGTTCATTTCTCAATGCACGGGCAACAAATATTTGATAATAATGGAGACGAGATAGATAATCTAGACGAAGCTATCGTTCCTTATGATGCAAAAGTCACATATAGTGACACCTATCAAGGTCAAAATCATATACGTGATGACGAGCTAGGTATTATCATTACATCTCTCAGAAATACATTAGGAGCAGATGGACAATTGCTTTTTTTATTAGATAGTTGTCATTCTGGTTCTGCAACTCGTGGTGGAGCAAAAGCTCGAGGTGGTAAAGCACCTCTTGTACCAGAAAATTGGAGCCCTACACAAAAAACAATTGGAACTACAGAGGAGATGTTTCAGAAAGAGAAAAAAAACCCTGATGCTGCGCCATTTGTAATGATATCTGGAGCTAGCGCCGCCGAACTTAATTACGAGTATCAAGGCAATGGAAGTTTGAGTTACGCTTTCGCGAAAGCGATTACAACACTAGGATCTAATTATACGTACAGACAGTTATTTTCTAAGATCACTGCGCAATTGAATATTATCTCACCTAAACAAAAACCAACGATAGAGGGAGATATCGATTATAAACTTTTTAAAGGAGAATATGTACAGCAACAACCGTATTATAGCGTAAAACGTGTTTTGAGACCAGATTTTATACAAATTAATGGAGGAGAGATACAGCAACTTTTTAAGGAAACAACGCTACATATTGTTCCTGCAGGGACAACAGAAGTAACCGAAGACCTGATTGTTACAAGAGGAAGAATTAGTAAAACTGCTTTTAATACAGCAAATGTTATTCTAGAAAAACCACTAGCGTCGCTTAACGAAAATGAATTTTGGGCATTTGTAGATGAACCATCTTATGGAGATATTAATCTCAAAGTATACTTAAAAGACATAAAGGATAAAAAAGTCTCAAAAGAGATTGAAGAATATTTAATATCAAAAAACTTAGGTGAAGTAGTTAGAAATATAAATAGTGCAACAGTGGCGATACATCCAGTAAAAGAAGGGTCAAAAAAAGTCATAGCATATTCATTATTAAACCCAAGTGGGTTATCAATAATAAATCAAATTGAGGTGACTCAAGATGGTATAGAAATTGATAAATTGAAAGAGAAACTTTTTCAATATGCACAAGGGTCGTATATAAGAGATCTCACTATAAGAAATCCATTGTATGAGTTTGATTTTAGACTACTACCTGTAGATTATGATGAGAATACTGAGATTGTAAAAGGAATCATTTCTGATATTAATACAGATCAAGAAGGGGTTTACAAAGTAGATACAACTGGAGATTATGCAATTGTAGAAGTAACTAATAAAAGTGATAAAGATTTATATTTTACGATAGTTGAGATTAATTCTAAAGGAGAGATTGCACAGTTTTTACCTAATGATGATTATAATCTAGCTACTGACGACCTTAAAATACCTGCAGGTAAAACACAGGTATTTAAAGAATATGTGTTTGGTTTTGGACCTCCATATGAACGTCTTACGTTAAAAGGTTTTGCAACCACAACACCTATTGATTTAAAACCTATTATCACATCTAAAGGAGCAACAACAAGAGGAGATATGAATCCATTAGAAAATATTGTGCAACAAAGTTATTCTCAAACCCGAGGTGTTCAAATAAAACAAGGAGGGAATACAATACAAGGTTATACTGCTGAGTTTATGTATGAGATTATAGAAGATTAATTTTTGAGCAATAAAACTTTAGAATGATTAACAGAATTTTATTTACTTTATTTATTTTTTCTACTATAAGTCTTTTTTCACAAGAAGAACCACAATTGCAATATCCTTTTGGAGAACCAGGGTCTACACCTAGAGGTGTTTATGGTGACGATAATAGGGAAGAGATTAAGGATACAGAAGGTTTTGAAGAGTTTGCAAGAGCAACTGCTGTGATGATACACAAGGATGCAGTAAAAGGTGATTCTATATATGGTAAAAGTTTAAAAACGTATCTAATAAGTCAGTTTAAGACCACAAAATTTGATAAGAATGTTAAGTT
The DNA here is from genome assembly GCA_938002835.1 of uncultured Dokdonia sp. Lineage (GTDB taxonomy): Bacteria > Bacteroidota > Bacteroidia > Flavobacteriales > Flavobacteriaceae > Dokdonia. Next base: position 2,647 of record CALKZS010000038.1, read on the forward strand.
TTTAGATCAACCTACTGTAGGTGATTGTACGGGTTTTCTTATTTCGCCAGATGTTTTAGTGACTGCTGGACATTGTATTCAAACAATGGAGGATGCAAAAGAATGGGTTTGGCTTTTTGATTATACAAATGAACTAGAATATAACCAATTTGATGAATATATTACAGTAGATCTAGATAACCTATATGAGGTGGTAGAAGTTATTGATGCAGCCTACAGTCAAGAAGATCCTGACACAAGTAGTGATTATTCTGTATTGAGACTGGATAGAAAGTCTAGTAGAAGGCCATACCGCTATAGAACGGCAGGTACCGTTAAAAAAGGGACAGATATATACACAATAGGAGCTCCTACAGGTTTGCCTCTCAAGCTCTCTACAGAATCTAGAGTAGTAGATAGTTCTCCCACATCTTGGTTTAAAAGTAATATAGATTCTTTTCCAGGTAATTCTGGGGGGCCAGTTTTTGATAAAAACGGTTTTATAGAAGGTATTTTAGTAAGAGGAGCTGTAGATTATTCTAACGGAAATTATAGAGGGGATTATATATATGATGAAGCCTGTGGTTGTATTAAGACTGTTACTTTTGAAGAAGTAGGTTATACAGTGGGCTGTCAAGCTCATAAGATCACATTTTTACCAGAAGAATTAATGTTTAGAAGTGTTTATGATAATATAGAGTATGCTATAGTAAATAAAATGAAAGATCGTTACTATGACTGGGCTTCATACAGTTGGATTTTTAATAGCGAGTATACTACTAATCGAGGCCGTATAGAACATATAGCTATAGACGTAAAAAATTATGAAATTTTAGAAGAGCTTCTTAATAAATATAGTACAGAATATACAGACGAGTTTGTAAGAAGTCTATTAGAAAAAGCAATAAGTATTAAGGATCGAAAATTATTTGACCTCTTATTAAAATACGAATTAGATCCAGATGCAGGCTATAATGCTCCGCTAAAATTGATACAGCAGACTATAAAAAATAATGAGACCTCTTATGCAAAAGAACTTATAAAATATGGTGCACAATTAACTGTAAAAGATGTTTCAGGAAATACTCCCTTGCACGACGCTTCAAGTATCGGTAATAAAGAAATTGCGAAATTGTTGCTGGCAAATGGAGCAAAAGCAAATGTCAAAAATAATCGTGGAGAGTACCCAGAAGATCTTGCAGAAAAAGCAGGGCATAAGTCATTAATAAAACCACTTAGGAAAGCTAGAAAATCTGAAAAATAATACTTTTGTGAAAGTGTGAAAATCAATGAGCAGAAAAAAAGCTAATTAAATTTCTGATTAATTTAGGTCTTTTCTGAACAAAGTAGAAAACAAAAAAGCCATACAAATCGTATGGCTTTTACTTACTAGCTCCCCCTCTTGGGCTCGAACCAAGGACCCTCTGATTAACAGTCAGATGCTCTAACCAACTGAGCTAAGGAGGAGTGTTACTTTTTGTAAGCGGATGCAAATATAAGACTTTTTAATATGTAGCAAAAAAAAAAATTAAAAAAATGACTTTTTTCATCCTTTTAGAGTGTTATTTTTCCATTATAGATTAAAAGGATAGGTAATATATTTTAAAATGTGATTTTTGAGTTTTAGTTTTCTGAAGTAAGCTCATTTTGAAAAGTAGTAAACCACTATAACTAGGTTTGCCTGTAGCGCTTTTACCTTTAGTATAATGTTGCTTTAAAATGGTAATAGTTAGACGCCCATCTATAAGTGTATTTATTTGTGTGAAAAATGTACGTTTGATCTTACGAGAACGTATATCGCAAATACTATCGGCTAAAGTGGGGTGTTGTACTAGTTCCATAGAAAAAAGATACAAAATGTATCCAATTTAAAACAAGCCCTTGCAACGGTCTCAAACTGTAATCTTTTTGAGTGCGCTTATGAGGTATGTTTTCCATAAATAATGATTTTAGTGTGTATCATTATTTATGGACGGGATATTATATACTTAAAAACCCTGCTTCAGAAAATGAAGCAGGGTTCTTTATATTTTAATTTTCGTTATTCTTAGTCTGCTAGAACAATTACTTTATTGTTATTCATCTCTACAGTACCACTTGTAATAGCAAGTGTCCATTTCCCATCTACTTTAGAAAATCTGTTCTCAAAACCTCTTGTAATTTCTGGATTTCCCTCAAAAGTAACTGTTCCTTTATCTAAAAGAGAAACAATAGCTGAGTGATTATGAAGCATTTGAAATTCTCCATTTATCCCAGGAACAGTAACAGATATTACTTCTCCTTTTACTAATGATGCTTCTGGTGTTACAATTTCTAAATACATATACTTCGAGTTATGAGTATAGAGTTATGAATTATGCTTCTTGAAGCATTTTTTCTCCTGCTTCTATAGCCTCTTCAATAGTTCCTTTAAGGTTAAATGCTGCTTCTGGAAGACGATCTAACTCTCCATCCATAATCATATTAAATCCTTTGATTGTTTCTTTAATATCTACTAGACATCCTGGGATACCTGTAAATTGCTCTGCTACGTGGAATGGCTGAGAAAGGAAACGTTGCACACGACGTGCGCGTCCTACGGCAAGCTTATCTTCTTCAGAAAGTTCTTCCATACCAAGAATTGCAATAATATCTTGAAGCTCTTTATAACGTTGTAATAGCTCTTTTACACGTTGTGCACATTCATAATGCTCATTACCTAAAATCTCTGCAGTAAGAATACGTGATGTAGAATCTAGAGGATCTACCGCTGGGTAAATACCAAGCTCTGCAATCTTACGAGAAAGTACTGTTGTTGCATCAAGGTGAGCAAATGTTGTTGCTGGTGCTGGATCGGTAAGGTCATCTGCAGGTACATAAACCGCTTGTACAGATGTAATAGATCCTCTTTTTGTAGAAGTAATACGCTCTTGCATTGCTCCCATCTCTGTTGCAAGTGTTGGCTGATAACCCACGGCAGATGGCATACGTCCAAGAAGTGCAGATACCTCAGAACCTGCTTGTGTAAAACGGAAGATATTATCTACGAAGAAAAGTACATCTTTTCCTTGTCCTTCTCCTGCTCCATCACGGAAGTACTCTGCTATAGTAAGTCCAGAAAGTGCCACACGTGCACGTGCTCCTGGTGGTTCATTCATTTGTCCAAATACAAAAGTTGCTTTAGAGCCTTTCATAGCCTCTTTATCTACTTTAGTAAGATCCCATCCTCCTTCTTCCATAG
>CALKZS010000039.1 GCA_938002835.1 uncultured Dokdonia sp.
ATAACACTTACTGTATATCAATTAGTTATAAAATAAATCAACTTACAAGCTTACTTTGATTATAAAAAATGAGTTTTAATTAACTAAAAAAGTAAAAATCTGACTTACATTTCAACAAACAACAAGTAACAAAGACATAAAACACCTAATAATCAAATAATTATCTTGTTTTCTTATATCGAACTCACGTTAATTATATATTATTCGGGAGTCTCTATTTTTGAAGATTTTTTAGATCTATAGACAAAATAAAATACCCCTCCTACCAAAATATAAGGAATGATCATTAAATATTTAATTCCATTATTAATTCCTTTTGCTGTGCTATTGTCTTCTTCAGACTCAAGTACTGCCCTACACATTGCACATTGCGTGGTTGTGGTATTAGTAGTTGCGGCTTGTATATCTGCTTTCGCGAAAGCGTAACACATCAAAAAACCGATTAATATATGTTTTATTGCCTTCATTTACTGGATATAGTATGGAGATATCATTATATATACAATAACACCTGTAATTGCAACATATAACCAAATAGGGAATGTGATTTTAGCTAACTTTTTGTGCTTATCAAAACGTTCAGTTAGTGCTCTTACATAAGTGATCAATACTAATGGAATAATCACTATAGATAGTATAATGTGTGTAATTAATATAAAAAAATAAATGTAACGTATCGCTCCATTACCTCCAAATGCAGTGGAGTCTGATGTCATATGATATGCTACATACATCACTAAAAATAATACCGATAATAAAATTGCAAACTTCATTAATCGTTCGTGCAACTTCCGGTTTCCTTTTTTTATAGCGACTACAGCAATTATTAATACTAGAGCAGTCAAGCCATTAATAGATGCATAAATAGGAGGTAAAAAAGTGAGGGGCTCTACGTCAAATCCTAAATCTTTAAGCTTTACCGAAAATAATACTGCAACCACAACTGGAATTACAATAGATAATAGAATTATCCATATTTTGTATTTTGTTTTTGTGTTTGCAGGGATACTACTCATTACTTTAATAATTTTTTAATGTCTTCAATTAATATATCTATTTCGGGAGTTTCTCCTCCTTCAGCCACTACAGCATCCATAGGTACAAAACCACGATAATATGGCTTTGGGTTTCCAAAAGGATCGCGTCTTGAACGTATAAATCCATTTTTATCTATAAGTGCAAATAAACCTGAGTGATATATGCCTGTCTCATCTCCTATCTCATTTGTAGCAAGATAAAACCCTTCATTAGACAAGGTTCTTATATCTGCTCTTTCTCCTGTCATAAAGTGCCAGTTTTTATTTGTAACTCCATAACTTTGCTTATATGCTTTGAGTATTTCTGGAGTATCGTGTTCTGGGTCTATCGAGAAAGAGGCAATACCAAAATCATCTCTTCCTTCAAATTGCTTTGCTATTGCTTGCAAATTATGATTCATCGGGATACAGATATCTGTACAACGTGTAAAGAAAAACTCTACTAAGTATACTTTTCCTTTGTAATCTATATTTGTAATTGTATCGTTTTCTTGGTTTACAAATTTAAATAATGGCACTTTACGATCTACTCCATTTTGATTAATATATGCAAGACCATCAGGGTCTTCTTCTATAATCTCACCTCCTGCTTTATGCATACGCCCACCTCGAGACACATCATCATTTGCAATACGTTTATAAATTTTTGGGATAACAATTATCCCAAAAATAAGTACAATAACTGCAATACCTATATATGTGTTTTTTCTCATTTTTTAAATCTCAATAATGATTATTTAACTTCTCTACGCTGCTCTATCTTAGGACTTGCATTGTTATTCTTTTTAAGAGCTAATCTATACTCTGCTAGTAATATTTTTATATCATCTTTAAGATAACCCATCTCTACGGCTTGTGTAAAATCATAGCCATATACATTTGCTTTTTTCTCATCGTGACCAGATCTAAGAGATAGCTCTCTATCTATAATAAAAATATCTGGATGACCTCCATCTGACATTAATGAGAGATCTGTTTGTAAACTCTCAAAATGTGTATTTGCTTGTTCTTTAGATGCGACAATAAACCTCATTTTTGAAACATCAAAAATTCTAGCCAGTTCTGTTTTTAAAGCCTCTATCACTACTTCACTTCCTGGATTTATAAAAAGTATTAATTGAAAATCTTCATATCTCTCAAAATACTTAAAGATCATCAAGTTTAAGTTTGCTGTATATCCTGGATTCTCTTGAAGTGCATCTCCTAGATAACCGACTAGTGTGATATGATCTTTAAAAGTGAGCGGTGCTTCTACTGTTTGTACTGCTTTATATTCTTGGGAAGACATCCCTGCAATATCTGCTACATTAGAAGAACGCAATGGCAAATTTGCAAAATTATAAATGCCTGATGCAAAGAATAAATATATCACAACAGGTAAGACAAAGAGTACTATAAGAACCAGTTTCTTTTTCATAGAACACAAAGGTAAATATCTAGTAGTAATCGCAACGATGTGTAATTCCATTTTTTATGAAAATAGTTGCTTTCATTAGATAGATGTATTAAAAATATAAATATGTCTAAAAACTAAAAAAGCGACTAGAAAGCCGCTTTTTATATTTTTTTAGAAATCCCAACTCTGGAATCCTTCATTATATACATCAAAAATATAATCTCCTTCTGTAAGCAATATAAATACTAAATAACATATCAAGAAGATCGCTGTCCATACGACCGCTCTACGCAATCCTTTTACTTCATCACGCATATGCATAAAGTCCCACGTAATGTAATATGCTTTTACTATTGTAAGAATAATGAATATCCAGTTAAGATATTTCATCGTTAAGAATTTATTTTCTAATAAAAACGCTGGCTTGTATATCCCTAGTACAACCTCTACTGCTGTCACTAGTGTTAAAAATATAAGAACACCCCAAATTTTCTGAATGTTATTCTTAAATTTTAAAGTCCCTCTAAATATTGCTAGTTTATGTTCGTGTGCCATTTTATGTTATTTAGTTAAAAAAACTATAATCATTTATTGTGTAAGATTTCTAACTTCGTGGATTTCCTACTTTCTCAGATTTCCACCTTCGTGGAAATTTATACTAAGTAGAAGAATGTAAATACAAATACCCATACAAGATCTACAAAGTGCCAGTATAGCCCAACCTTCTCTACCATCTCATAGTGACCTCTACGTTCATAGGTTCCTAAAACAACATTAAAGAATATAATAATGTTAATTAAGATTCCTGAAAATACGTGAAAACCGTGAAAACCTGTAATAAAGAAAAAGAAATCTGCAAAGAGTGGTGCTCCATACTCATTGTGTCTCAAGTTTGCACCTTCTACAACAAGCTTACCATCTTTTTCTAGTTTTTCAAGAGAAGCTTCACGAGAAAGCACTGTTTTCTCTCCGCTCTCTGTTAATATTTGAGTACGTATTAATGCATTAGGAGTTGCCTTAAAACCAGCTTTTACTTCTTCTATAGAAAATGTAGTTGCTGCACCTTCAGAGTCATACCAGATACCATTTTTACTTAGGTGTTGCTCACGATCTGTTACTTGTGGTATTGCAAAATCTGCAAGTCCTAGACGATTTCCCTCTGTATCTACAAACTGAAGAATCTTTCCTCCCTTAGTTTCTACAGCCCCATAGTCTCCTTTAATAAATGTAGCCCACTCCCATCCCTGAGATCCTACAAAGATAATACCTCCTATAATGGTAAGAAACATATAAAAAGCAACGCTTTTATGCTTTAATTTATGACCTGCATCTACTGCAAGTACCATAGTCACAGAAGACATAATAAGTACAAAAGTCATTATTGCCACATATATCATCGGGAAATTACCGTGTATAAAAGGTACGTGTGTAAATACTTCGTCTGCAATAGGCCAAGCATCTATAAATTTAAATCTCGAAAAACCATATGCAGCTAGAAACCCTGAGAAAGTCAAGGCATCAGAGACGATAAAAAACCACATCATCATCTTTCCATAGCTCGCTCTAAGTGGTTCATTACCACCATCCCAGGTTTTCCCCTCGGCGTTGTTGTGTGTCACTGTTGTATCCATTCGTAAGAATTGGTTAATTTAATGATTGCAAAAATAATATATTCTACAGAAAATTCAATGTCGAACTCTCGATTTATAATGGTTATATATACGCTTTCGCGAAAGCGTACTGCTTAATTCTATTTTGTTATGTAAATCAGTACAAATAAGAATATCCATAAAATATCAACAAAATGCCAAAATGTAGCACCTATTGAAAGCCCCAGATATTCGTCTTTAGTATACTTTCCTCTTAAATGATTTACAAACATTGTTATCAATACAATAATACCCGCAATTACGTGAGCTACGTGCAAAAATGCAATTAAAAACAAAAAAGTGATCGTTATACTGCTTGATGGACCTGTAACATAATACCCTTGTGAGGTGAGTTCATTAAAAATACCATCATATTGTAAAATTATAAAGGCTATACCTAATAATAATGTTATAGATAAAAGAATAGTTCCAATGGTACGTTTACCCGAAATTATAGCGTTTTTTGCTAGAATCACTGTCACACTACTCATTACTATAACTACTGTAGAAATAACAAAAGCTTGAGGTAACTCATAATTATGCAACCAGTCGCGACGCTCCATACTTACAATATAAGCACTCGTAAGTCCTGCAAAAGTCATACATAAACTTATGATCCCAAACCAAAGCATTTGTTTTTTGGCGCGATCTTGCTTTAACTTTTCTCCTCCTTGAGTATAATCCATCTACCTTAAAAATTTATCTACCACAAATACTATTTGTAATAATGTGATATAAGTAACACTTGACAGCATTAACCTTTTTGCTGTTTTTGCATCTCTGTCTTTATATAGTTTTATCGCCCAGTATAACATAAAAATACCTAATGCTCCTACAATAACCGCAGAGACAGGAGATAAAAACAAACTACCTGTCACTCCAAATGCTGGTACAATAGATATTAAAATAGTCCACACTGTATATAATACAACTTGAAGTGCTGTCCCTTTGTCTCGTTTACCAGTAGGTAACATTGCAAAACCTCCTTTTTTATAGTCGTCAAAAAGAAACCACCCTATTGCCCAAAAATGTGGAAACTGCCAGAAAAACTGTATCATAAATAATGTTCCAGGTTCTATTCCAAAATCGTTTGTAGCAGCTACCCATCCTAACATATATGGTATAGCTCCTGGGAATGCTCCTACAAAAACAGATAGTGACGTCTTAGTCTTAAGGGGGGTATATATAAGGACATACATAAAAATAGAAATCCCTCCAAACATTGCTGTTTGTGGGTTGATATACCACAAGGTTCCTAAGCCTAATATTGTAAATACAATGGCGATAGTAAGTGCTGTAGCCACAGACATCCTACCAGAAGCAACAGGTCTATTTTTTGTGCGATCCATCAATGCATCTAGATCTCTTTCTAAGACTTGATTGTATGCATTAGAGGCACCTACCATAAAATAACCTCCTACAGATAGTAGTAAGACAATAAACCAATCTATGGCATCTGCAGCCAGAAAATATCCAGCCACACTCGAAAACACAACACTTATAGACAAGCGCATTTTTGTGATTTCTTTAAAATTATACCACATAGAGTAAGATGGTGTATGTACAGCAACGTCGCTCAAAGACAGTAATTTTAGGTTTATTTTTAAGTCGTGCAAAGATACTGTGAAGTTATTATGTGTACAACTCATAAAAAATGAAAGCAAATCTTAAGAAGGTGTTAAAGTCACGCTTTTGCGAAAGCGTAACGCATACCTTTCGACTATCTCGATTAAAAACCAATTATAATGAAGTATTTTACACTAATTGCAACTATGTTTTTTACAACACTGGCCTGTGCTCAAGGTCGTTTTGATAAAGTAGAAATCACAGTTACCAAAGTAACAGATCACATCTATATGCTTCAAGGAGCAGGAGGAAATATAGGAATCTCTACAGGAAATGATGGTGTTTTTATGATAGATGATCAATTTGCCCCACTAAGCAAAAAAATAACAAAAGCTATTGCTACCATATCTGATAAGCCCGTAAAGTTTTTGGTCAATACACATTTTCACGGAGATCATTCTGGTGGAAATGCAAATTTTGAAGCTGCCGGAGCAATGATTGTTGCTCACGACAATGTGCGAAAACGTCTTGCTTCAAATGAAAAAACAGCAAATGCTGGATTACCAGTAATCACTTTTAGTGAAGATGCTACATTTTATCAAAATGGAGATGATGTGTTTTTAACACACGTACACAATGCACATACCGATGGCGATGCGCTTGTATATTTTGCACAAAGTAATGTTTTGCATACTGGAGACACTTTTTTTAATGGTCGTTTCCCTTTTATAGATACCAATCGTGGCGGAACCATTAAAGGAGATATTGAAGCTGCAAAAAAAGGATTAATGCTCATTAATGAGGATACCAAAATAATTCCTGGTCACGGTAATCTTGCGACAAAACCAGATTATCAAGCTTATCACGATATGTTAGTAGGCGCATATAATAATGTAATGGCTGCAATTAAAGAAGGTAAAACTGAAGAACAAGTTTCTGCAATGGAATCTTTAACCAGCAACTACTTTACTGATAAAGAAACTGAAAAAGATTTTATCTCAGGACCTAAATTTAGAGCTGCTGTTTACAAAAGCATTAAAGAAAATATGTAATACAGATTTTAAGATACTACTATATATTCTATAGGATAATATACCAAACCGACGCAATTGTAGTCGGTTTTTATTACCTGTGTCGTTAGTCTTTATATTCTTGAGATACCTTTACGGCATCTAATTTAAAACAGTTTAACGTGAGTTCGATTTAAGAGAACAATATAACTATTTGATTGTCATTTGTTTTACATCTTTATTACTTGTTGTTTATTGAAATGTAAGTGAGATTTTTACGTTTTTAGTTAATTAAAACTCATTTTTTATAATCAAAGTAAGCTTGTAAGTTGATTTATTTTATAACTAATTAATATACAGTAAGTTTTATATCAAACTCACGTCATTTTAGATTTTCTTTTCCTTGTTTTGATCTTTAAATCACTTGTGATGCTATTTTTAATTAAAACAGCATCAAATTCTTTGGTAAAATCATCTAGGTTACAGAAGATTTTAATAATTTTAGCATCAGAAATTATAGCAGAAACTTTAGTTATATAATTAATAATCAATAATTTAATTTACGAAATCTTCTGCTTTTTTCAATGATGAAAATTAACTTTCTTACATCGAACTCACGTTAAATTGAGAAAAAAAGTCAAAAAACGACCCTGTGATTGAAATTGTAAATGTTCGTGGGTTTGGGTATAAATTAATATACTAGAAGTTAATAATCCTTAGGTCTTGCTTCAAAAAGATGTACTAAGAAAAAGGTGCCAATTTTACGAGCGCGAAATTTTGCCATTTCGGCTTTTTCTCCTTCATACAAAGCATCTATGGTTTGTACCCAATGATGTAACCAAATACCAAAATGATGCTCATTAATCACATAACCTTCCTCACGATCCACACGTTTGTGCACGTGTAAAGGATGACCTGTAAAAATGCGTTTCATAAAGAGATTTCCCTCCCAGAAATCTGTGAGATGCTCAAAATGCGCTGGCCAATCTAAAATATGTTTGTTAAAAATAGGTCCCAAATATACATCTGCTCTTATTCTACCATAAAAAGTACTTACTAGATTATATACATCTGCTCTATTTTCTATATCTGTTTTCACAAAGTAAATATACTAGGTACGATCATATTTTGTATTTTGTGTGCAATGCAAAAGTTATTTTTTATAGTCACTTACTTATTTACTTTTGGAATAAGCGCGCAAAGCTATCATCTTGAACTAATAGATGAGAAGCCTCTTGATGCCGATACTTTTGTAGGTGTAGATGATTTTAGTGCACTTTATTTTATAAAAAACAATGCTCTATTTAAAAAAAGCGGAACTAACACTTATCAATTTTCTTCATTACAACTAGGCACCATTGCTTCTGTTGACATTATAAACCCGCTCAAGATTTCTGTTTTTTATAGAGATAGTAATACCGTTGTCATTTTAGATAACACACTTAATGAGATCACACGTATTGATTTTACTACTATCACAAATTATAGAAACATAAGCCACGCACGAACTGCTGGAGATAGACAACTATGGGTTTTTAATACCGATTTACAACAACTTGAAGTATATGACTGGAATCAAAATAAAATAATCACTAAGTTTCCACCACAAGAAGATAATGTAATAACAATGAGTAGTAACTTTAATTTTGCTTGGGTTGCTTTAGAAAATACAATCTATCAATATAATATATACGGTAGCTTTATAGATAAAGTATCAATCACAACCCCTAAAACAATTATACAATCACAAGGAAACCTAATTGCAACTACTGAGAAAAGTATTTTTTATAAAGAGAAAAAAGCTTCTAAGTTTTCAGAAGTTTTTTTACCAGATTTACCACACAAAGATTCTTTTTTAACTAATGAAATCCTTTATATTTACGACGGTCAAAAGATCACTACCTTTAAAATATCTAAAAGCTAAATAACCCTAATATATGCATATCGCCATCGCCGGTAATATTGGAGCAGGTAAAACAACCCTCACAAAATTACTTTCAAAACATTTTAAATGGACACCGCAATATGAAGATGTGGTAGATAATCCATATCTAGATGATTTTTACAACGAGATGGAACGATGGTCTTTTAACCTTCAGATATATTTCTTAAACAGTCGCTTTAGACAGTTACTAGATATAAAAGAAAGTAAGAAAACGATTATTCAAGATCGTACGATATATGAAGATGCATACATATTTGCTCCCAACCTTCACGCAATGGGACTTCTAACTAATCGTGATTATAATAATTACAAATCACTTTTTGATCTTATGGAGAGTGTGGTAGATGCTCCAGACCTTATGATCTATTTGCGTAGCTCCATTCCTAATCTTGTATCACAAATACATAAACGTGGTCGTGATTATGAAAACTCTATTTCTATAGATTACTTAAGTAGGCTCAATGAGCGTTATGAAGCCTGGATACACGGCTATAAAAAAGGTAAGTTACTCATTATAGATGTAGACAATATTAATTTTGTAGATAATCCCGAAGATCTAGGGGATATTATTAATAGAATAGATGCTCAGTTAAATGGGTTATTTTAAACCAATAATAAAACTAAAAACACTGATATAAAACATTTTAAAATTATTAAAAGTAGTCTTATTCTTACAATTAATTTCAGGTATTCTTTAAAATAGACTATATTTGCGCTTCTTATAAAACTTTATAAAAAATGAAAAAATTAAAATTTATCCTATTATTTGCTTTAAGCATAGCGATGCTATCTTGTGGTAGTGACGATGATGGAGGATCAAGTGGTCCAGAACTAACAGCAGCCGACCTTGCAGGTACATACAATTTAACATTTCTAGAAAGTACAACTGAAATAGAAGAAACTCTTTCTACAGGATCAACTGTTACTACTACAATAGAAGAGGTTGGTGACACTTTTGATGACTCTAACGTTGTGTTTAGCTCAAACGGAACTTTTACTTCTGATTTTCAGTATAGAATTACAATAACAACCACTTCAACAATCGAAAATTTTGAAACTACCGAAGAAACTGAAATTGAAAGTGGATCATCATCAGGGACATTCTCTGCAAGTGAAGCAAACGAAACAATTACTATAGACGGTTCTATATTTGACGTTACTCGATTTACTAATAGCGAGTTACGCCTTGAATTAAATGAAACATTTATAGATGGTAATATTACCGAAACTTTTACTCAAGAACTTCGTTTTACAAGACAATAATATCTACTAAAAATATATTTAAAAAGGCTATCTAAAATATCAGATAGCCTTTTTTATTGTTGGAATTTAAAATAAAAGGTATAAATATACTATACAATAAGCCCAATAGATCTAGCGTGCTCTTCTGCAAAGGCACTTTTTTCTACTAAAATGGCAGGTATGTTCGCATAGTGTGTTAATACTTTTTTTACACGAGAAACTCGCTTTTTGTCATCTACACTTCTAAGGTAAACTGCTAGTATTTGATCTGGATATTCTCTTGCGATTTCTAGATAAATATCGACATCGTGCTCTCCACTATCACCTATGAGTACAAACTTAAGCGCTGGATATGTCTTTAATATATTACGTATCTCGTGTTGCTTGTGTGGCAATTCTGGCTTGGGTGTTTTTTCAAATGGAGTTCTAAAATCTCTTAACAACACTGGCCCTTTTGGAAAAAGATGATCCCGCACAAAAGTCTCAAGATAGTGGTACAAATTCCAAGGACTGTTACTTACATAAAACATAGGGTTTGCAGCCTTTCCAGAAATACCTTGATGTAATTTTTGATATAACTCTGGAGCTCCTTCTAAAGGAATACGCTTTTTTACATTCTTAAAGATGGTGTTGAGAATTAGTCTCCACTTTAGTAAAGAGGCAACTCCTGTATGTAAAATAGTATCATCTATATCACTTATTACTCCATACTCTGTAGTACTGGATGGTATGAGCATCTCACACGAAAACTCATTATCACCCATTACTACTATATCTTTTGATAGATCATCAAAACTAACGACAAGCTGCATCCATCCTTCACTATTTGCAAGAGCTCCTAGACCTTCTACTTTTTGATCTATTTTAAAATACCCTTCAGCATCTGTCTTAGTATAAAACACTCGATTATCAGGAAGTGTTACTCGCAGTTTTGTATGACGTAACTCATCTGTTGCAAACTGTTTATAGGAGTTTTTAAGAGCAGAAAAAACACCTTTTTGCTTTAGATTGACACCTTCGTGTTCTAAAGCACGTCCTAAGACATACAAATGGTTATCTGAGCCATAAGACTGATAACCATCTATTAAAATAGGATCTTTACGTTTAAAAAATGACATTTTTTCTTTTAAGTTATGCTTTCGCAAAAGCTTATAAAATACATCTTCAACCTCTGCACAAATTGCAGTTCTAAAAATAAAAAAACAAAGTCAATGATCCATTTATTTAATGATAATCTATACAACTTTTATTTACAAATCATAAACTCATTTTAAAATCACACATATAATTGCATTTTTCTATAATCTTGTTATCATTACCTATATGTAAAGTATAGATACCATAAATAAAAAATGATGCTTCATAAAAAACGCAAATCAATGTTGACTTGCGTTTTTATATTCTCGAAAAAGTATATTTAAATATTACTTTTTACGCAGCTCTTTCTCAAAAGTATTCAACTGAGCTTCAATCTCTGCTTCCGTAGCACCTGTAAACTTTTTAATCTCATTTGTTACTTTTCCATTAGTACCTGTATTGACACTTACTGTTCCTACAAATTGACCATCTTCTTGAGACGTTTCAAAGCGAACTTCTTTTTGCACTTCGTGAGACCGAGAATTTGTTGCTATCCCTTCTGTATGACCTCCTAAAATAGGAGCAATTACAAGACCTATTAAACAGGTTAATTTTATTAAAATATTCATAGAAGGTCCTGATGTATCTTTAAACGGATCTCCTACAGTATCACCAGTTACTGCTGCTTTATGAGCATCAGATCCTTTGTATGTCATCTCGCCATTAATCTCTACTCCTGCTTCAAAAGATTTCTTGGCATTATCCCAAGCTCCACCAGCATTATTTTGAAAAATTGCCCATAAAACTCCGCTTACCGTTACACCTGCCATATAACCTCCTAACATTTCGGCAATAGCAAGTGGTTCCATTCCAAAAGCCAGTGGCAAAAATGCAATTACTAATGGGAACCCAATAGTTAATACTCCTGGAAGCATCATTTCTTTAAGCGATGCTTTTGTAGATATCGCAACACACTTGTCATATTCTGGCTTTCCTGTTCCCTCCATAATACCTGGAATATCTCTAAACTGGCGACGCACTTCTTCTACCATTTCCATTGCTGCCTTTCCCACCGCATTCATCGCAAGTGCTGAAAAAACTACAGGCACCATTCCTCCTACAAATAACATTGCAAGTACAGGCGCTTTAAAAATGTTAATCCCATCTATTCCTGTAAATGTCACATATGCTGCAAACAATGCTAAAGATGTTAATGCTGCCGATGCTATTGCAAATCCTTTTCCAGTAGCTGCAGTCGTATTTCCTACAGAATCCAAAATATCTGTACGCTCACGCACGATAGGTTCTTGTTCTGACATCTCTGCAATACCTCCAGCATTATCAGAAATAGGTCCAAAAGCATCTATCGCTAGTTGCATTGCTGTTGTTGCCATCATTGCAGAAGCAGCAAGTGCTACACCATAAAAACCTGCAAAAGCATATGATGCCCATATTGCACCCGCAAAAAGAAGTACAGATGGAAATGTAGAGATCATACCTGTTGCAAGACCTGCTATAATATTTGTTCCTGCTCCTGTACTAGATTGTTGTACAATTTTAAGAATAGGCGGTTTTCCCAAGCCTGTATAATACTCTGTTACAGAAGATATTACAGCCCCCACCACTAAACCTACTATGGTTGCATAGAAAACACGCATAGAAGATATTTCTTGCAGTCCTTCTCCAAAAAATTCCATTCTCATCGTTTCTGGAAGCATCCATTTACAAAGACCAAAACAAGCAATTGCTACAAGAATGATAGATGTCCAGTTACCTATGTTAAGTGCTCCCATTACTTGAGCTTCTTTTGCATCATTACTTTTGATCTTAACTAATAATGTTCCTATAATAGAGATAATAATCCCTACACCAGCAATTGCCATAGGTAATAAAATAGGGCCTATACCCCCAAAAGCATCACCTATATTTCCTCCCATATCTTTTATAACATAATTCCCTAACACCATTGCAGCGAGCACTGTTGCTACATATGACCCAAATAAATCTGCTCCCATTCCTGCAACATCTCCTACATTATCTCCCACATTATCTGCAATAGTAGCCGGATTACGTGGATCATCTTCAGGAATTCCAGCTTCTACCTTACCTACGAGATCTGCTCCTACATCTGCTGCTTTGGTATAAATACCTCCACCTACACGTGCAAAAAGAGCTATCGACTCTGCTCCTAATGAGAATCCTGCAAGGGTCTCTAATACAATAGTCATATCCATTGTATTAGTCCAAACACCACCCATAAAATAATGAAAGAAAAATATGAAAAATGCAGTAAGACCTAATACAGCAAGACCTGCAACTCCTAATCCCATTACGGTACCTCCACCAAAAGAGATATTGAGTGCTTTGGGCAAACTTGTACGTGCTGCTTGTGTAGTACGTACATTTGTTTTGGTTGCAATTTTCATCCCTATATTTCCTGCAAAAGCAGAAAATACAGCTCCACATATAAAAGCAATCACGATAAGCCAGTGAGTGGTAGGCACTATAAAAGACACTATAGCCAGTAATACACTTACGATAACAACAAAAATAGTAAGTAACTTATACTCGGCATTTAAAAAAGCAAGTGCACCTTCATAAATATGATCTGAAATTTCTTTCATTTTACCATCTCCGGCATCTTGTTTCATCACCCAAGACTGTTTTATGAGCATAAAAAGTAGTCCTAACACTGCGAGAGCAATAGGCACATAGATCATTATTGATTCCATAAATTTTGGTTTGATTTAATTAAAGATTCTTAAAAATTTCCTTAAAAAATTTGATTACTGCTAATTTAGCAAAATCAACCAAACAAAAAAAGCCCCAACCCATTGGATTGCGGCATATCATTAATTATCTAAAAATGTGATCTTTAGATTACCTCAGAGATCTCTTAGTAAATACTTACCTCACTGCGAGGTACATCAGACTCTTGGAAGCGTTGTATACATTTTGCAACGATCTCACGTGCTTCATTAACATCTCCCCAACCTCCTACATCTACTTTCTTCTCTTCTAGATCTTTATACACCTGAAAGAAGTGCTCTATCTCTTTTATAAGGTGTGGGTTACAGTCTGATAGATCAGAAAGTTTACTTGCTGCTGGATCACTTACTGGTACACAAATTACTTTTTCATCTGGCCCTTTTTCATCTGCCATATGGAAAACTCCTATAGGTTTTACCTCAATAACACATCCTGGAAAAGTAGGCTCTGTCACCAAAACTAGTACATCTAGAGGGTCTCCATCTAGTGCGAGTGTTTCTGGTATAAAACCATAATCTGCTGGATACATCATCGATGAGAAGATCATACGATCGTAACGTATTTTCTTTAGTTCAAAATCGTACTCATATTTATTGCGACTTCCCTTTGGAATCTCAATCAGTACGTCAAATGTTGTTACTTTATCTGCTGTCATAGTATTATCAAATCTCAACCTATTACTAATTTTACTTGTCATTAAGCTAAAGTTAATTTAGATTGATGGATTATTTTTTGCTTTCGCGAAAGCGGAACACTTACAACAACCCTATTTCTAGGGTTAAAAAAACGTTAACTTTCGGGGTGCAAAAATACGCTGAAAAGCTCTTATGGTCAAACTTTACTGTGTTAAGTTTAAGTTACTTCATCATAAGTGTCAATTTGCTAATATCTTAAGCGTAAAAATGATAATTATTATACTACTCTACAGTCACTCTCATCCCTGCTGTATTGCCTGAAAATTCTGGAGCATACATACTTTGCAGTGTACTTACACCATTTGAAAAAGATCCTTTATTATTTACTGGTAGGTCATATTCTATTACATAGGTTCCTTGTGTGATGTCATCAAAAAAGAAATGAGTTGTTACATCTCTTGTGGTTTGATAATACTTCAAAGAGTCTTGATATTTATGTTTTTAGATCACATCAATATTGTACGCATATCTTTTAGGTGCACAAACTTCATATTACTATTTGTTTTAATTATGGCTGTAGTTTATACTAGCTATGTTATTAGCTCTAAATAATTATCATTAATCTTCAGGAAGTTTTCTATTGCCCTTGTACTGAGTATCATCTCTTTAAAAGCATTTGCTTTATTGTTCATCTTTTTAAGCCTCTCTTTAACCTTATACCAATTCAAATAATTTTGAAGATAT
>CALKZS010000040.1 GCA_938002835.1 uncultured Dokdonia sp.
AGAATTTGACTTGTCAAACGTAATCTCTTTAATAAACCAAGGATCTTCTAATCCAAGTGCGAAAGTGAAAATTTCTTTTGAGTTCATAGAATTCAAAATTAACAAGAAATCAATTACCCACTACAAACGACATAGAGCCAACTTTTTTTAATATTTCCCTGGATTTGCAATGATATCTGCAGCTTTTTCTTGATGCGCTTTCAGTATGTCTTTGTCCATTTTGTACAGTAAATTAAGCATCATACGCATTCTATTATTTTCTTTAAAAAAATCTTGTTTTTCATTTAAAAAATTCCAGTATAGTGAGTTAAAAGGACACGCATCGTCTCCAGTTTTATTATTTACTTTATAATGGCATCTTTTACAATAGTTACTCATTTTATTGATATAACTTCCACTTGATACATAGGGTTTTGTAGCGATTTTACCACCATCTGCCCATTGCGACATACCTCGAGTATTTGTGATCTCAACCCACTCTATGGCGTCTATATATATTCCTAAATACCAATTATCTACTTCACTAGGTTCACACATTGTTAGTAGTGCATAATTTCCAGTAATCATAAGACGTTGTATGTGATGGGCATATGCATTATCAAGGCTGTTATTGATACTGCATTTTAGACAGTTCATTTTTGTTTTTCCTGTCCAATAAAAATCAGGGAGTTTGTTTTTATTATTTAGGTGGTTTGTTTGTGCAAATGAGGGCATTTGCATCCAATACATACCTCGCATATACTCACGCCAGCCTATAATTTGTCTTACAAAGCCTTCTACCTGACTTATGTTTATATTTTTGGAATGTATTTTCCAGTAATTGATTACAGTATCTATAACTTCTTGAGGAGAAAGTAATTTGCAATTCATCACAAAACTTAATCTGCTATGATATAAATATGCTTGATCTGGATCCATTGCATCTTGATAATCTCCAAAATACTCTAAAAGATTCTCACAAAAATAATGTAATACAGAGATGCCTTCTTCACGTGTTGTGGCCCAGTTAAAATGATTATGATGAATGCGACCTATTGTTGTTACACCTTCTTTTTCTAGTAGTTTTATAAATTCAGTTACATTTTTTTTAAGGCCATACTCAGGTGGGATGAGTATATCACCTTTCCATTTTTTTCGATTGCTGTGATCAAAATTCCATTTTCCTCCTTCAGGGTCTTTCTCATTAACCATCATAATATTATATTTCTTACGCATCATTCGGTAGAAATATTCCATTGTAAATTGCTTTTTGTCTTTAAAGAAAGTCGCTAGCTCATCACGGGTAGTCATAAAATGTTCTGTGTCTACTACTTTTGTTAGAATATTTACGCTTTCGCGAAAGCGTAATAATATCGTATCTAGCCTATACTCGTCAGGTAATTGATACTCAAACTGCTCAATATTATATGTTTTTATGAGTTGTGTTATGTTTCTGGTGAGATCTTGTGTATTATCTTGATGATCTAATGTATAATATATTACATTATGACCTTGGTTTTTTAGTTGTTTACTAAAAGCGCGCATTGCCATAAAGAAGGCAATTATTTTTTGAATGTGATGAGTAACATAATCTGTTTCCTGGCGAGTTTCTGCCATAAAATAGATAATATCATCACGTTTCTCATTATACCAAGAATGTGAATGATTGAGTTGATCTCCTAGTATAAGCCTGAGCGTTTTCATAGTTTAGATTATTAGAATAAGGTGTTTTGCATCCAATTTTGCACAAACTTTCCATTAGGATCATATAATTCTTGTTGTCTTTTTATGTTAAATTTTCGATTTCTTGGATCATTACCTACTCCGGCATTGTATATCCAGTTTCCCCAATTGCTATGGACATCGTAGTCTATAAGCATACTTTCAAAATATGCTGCACCAATACGCCAGTCTTGCTCTTGTTCTTTTGCCCAAAAACTCGCTACATTCTGCCTACCGCGATTAGACATCCATCCTGTTTTCTTTAGTTCAATCATATTTGCATTTACAAAATTATATTGAGTAGTACCATTAATCCATTGATGAAGTGTTTTTTTATCGTGTTTCCATTTATAATTTTTTTGCAAGACGCCATCAATTTTAAAAATATGATTGTTGTGCTTTAAAGAGATATATTTAAAATAATCTCGCCATATAAGTTCAAAAATAAGCCAGTAAGTATCTTGATTTTTTTTGATGTGTTTTTCAAAAGATTTAACTTCCCAATATATCTGTTTGGCAGAAATTGATCCGTTGGCTAGCCAAGCAGAAAGCTTTGAGCTATAATCTTTTCCCAAGAGACCATTACGTGTTTTTTTGTAAATGGTTAGGTTTTGAGTATCCCAAAAATAATGACGTAATCTTTGCCAAGCACTTTCTTCTCCTCCCATAAATGGGAATGCGCTCCTACGATCTTTTTTAAAAGGTGTTAACCCTAAAGTTTCTAGATTAGGGATTTTAGTAGTCTGACCTATAAGGTTTATGTGAGTTAGTTTATGTGCGTCCCTCAATAAGGGTCTAACACTAATTTCTTTCTCACATTTTTTTCTAAATTGAGTAAATACCTCTGGAATATCTTTAAAATTTGTATATGGGATATCTTCTGGATGAAATAAAAACTGATCATAATATGTATAATGAATAATCGTGCCAGATAAATAATTTTGTATAGTACTTGTTACGAGATTTTCTTCTTGTGTCCATTCTTTTTGAGAATGGATTTCAGAGATATTATATTTATCTATGAGGGTTTTTATATGTTCTTCGGGCTTCTTATAGAAGATAAGTAATGTAATATTATTATTTTTTAGATTTTCTTGAAGATTTTTAACTGTTTCAATAAGAAATTGAGCTCTATACTTTTGTGTTTTTTTAAATCCAAATGAGCTCATTTGAAACTGTCTAGGATCAAAAAAGTAAGCACCTATAACACGTTTTTTAGATGCTATAGCTTTTAAGAGAGGTTTGTTATCTTGAGTGCGTAAATTATTTCTAAACCACACCAATGCACTATCCATTGTATTTTTTTATAAAGATACAATTTGTTTACTCTTTAGATAAAAAGATTAAACATTATTTAGTTTGATGAGCAGGTTTTAAAAGATCATTTACTGTTTTGACAGGATTAAATGTTATTAATGGAGCTTCTATAAATACAGTGTTCCAATGAGCCATACCACCATTCCATAAGCCTGGATGTTCAAGGGCTTTTATTTTTTTTCCTTCATAGCTTTTAGTGGTTATAAAGCTGGCGTTGGTATCTACAAATTTTTGCAGGTCGTACTTCTCACCTTTATAATTCTTTATGCCACATACAATATCTACAGGATTAAAATGCGTAGCTTTTTTTAAGATACTTTGCTGTTGCTCATTAGTAGGATCTATTTGTACACTTTCTATTATTTGCAAACTTTTCTTGCCGTTTTTGCTTCGAATCCAAAATGGACCTCCGCCAGGTTCTCCTTCATTAGGCACCATTGCACAAACTCGCATTGGTCTATCGAGTATTTGTTTTAAATAAATTACTTTATAAGATGCGGAGTATTTCTCAAAATCTTCGGCAATTTTTATGGAAAGCTCGTTTTGTAAAAATGTAGTAATCTCAGTAATTTTAGCTTCTTTTAAATCTTTATTTTGATCTATTTTTAATTGATAGTTAAATGATCTTTCTTGTAGTTCTAGTAGCTTGCCAGCAAGCATTTTTTTATAAAATGCAACATCTTCTTGATATTTAAACACCACAACATTATCTATATTTTTTATAAAAATAAGGTCTGCGTTTTGGTTATTTAGGTTATCAATTAGTGCTCCGTGACCTCCTGGTCTAAAGATAATCTCGTTAGAGCTATTTCTTAAAACGCTGTCATCACTATCAAGAGCAATAGTGTCTGTAGCTTTAGATTGATAAGAATATGTGATACTAAAAGATATTCCAGTTTTACGTTCTATATATTCTTTTCTTTTTTCAAATTGTTGTTCAAAGTATTTCTTATGATCTTTTGAGATTGTAAAGTGTAATCTAGCTTTTTTATTCTTATCTGCATAAGTGGCACCTTCAAAAAGATGTTCTTCAAAAGCAGTAGAGACGTGATGTTTATAGGAGTGAAATGGGAATAGTCCTTTGGGTTTTTTGCCAAAATTGAGCTCATCTTCATTGAGCATAATTGATACAAACCGTTGTCTGTTAAGATTAATATTAGTACACTTTTTTTTCTTATACTTTTTTTTAAGTTGTTTACGGACTTTATTGTAAAACGGAAAATTATCGAGCCCTACAAAAAACAATCGTAAGTCTTTTGCCTCTTTTTTATTGATATATGCATTTATAGATTCTTTCTCAGCATCATATTCGTCTAAAAACTCAAATAAGAATCTGAACATTCTAGTAGCAGCTCCAGATGCAGGGGTAAATTTTAAAAGATCTAATGAGTCTTTTCTGCTTTCAAATAGTGTGGCATATTTTTTTTGCTCAGAGGGATCTAACTGTAAGATTCCGTCTTCTAGAGATGCCGCATCATATAAATCTATATAAGTAACACCTTTTTTTAGGGTCTCTAGTTGTGTAGTTAACTGTTCTGTAGTGATGCCTCTTTCTTCAAGTTGCTCGATATCTGTATCTGTATATTTCAAATGTGTAATGTTTTTATTGCAGTGATAGCAGTTTTTATTCTAGTAGAGATATCTCCTTTTACTATAATATATGGTCTTTTGTAATGGTCTAACGCGTTCTTAAATAGCGCAAACATCTCTTCTCTTTGCTCAGGTCTATCTCTTAGATCATCTTTTGTAAACGGTGTGTCTATGTATGTTAGTATATATAGATCATATTGGTTTTCTATAGCCATTTGTGTCAATAGCTCAGGGCACCAGCCTTGATAATAGGCTTCGCTATACACTTTAGTAGTGAGTAAATCTGTATCACAAATAACCATTTTTTCAGCTGTTTGTACTGCTTTGTTTTCTAAGGCTATTTGTCCTGCGGCAATGGGTAATAGATCTTTTGGTCTACATATTTTTTGTTCAGAATCCCATAGATTTTGAAGATATTCTCTTGCATATTCAGGAACTAAAGGAGCATTATAATGATGAGACAGCTTTCGCGAAAGCGTACTCTTACCACTACTTTCAGGGCCAAAAAGGCATACCCTTATGCAATCGCTTTTGTCTTGTCTAAGTGTTTTTTCCATTCTAAATAACCATAAAAAGCAATAATAGTGAGAACAAAATAAAGTATACTGCTAAACGTGAATCCTTTGTAAAAATATAGCGGAACCGTAATAATATTTCCTACAATCCAGTATATCCAGTTTTCAATCTTGCGCTTTGCCATAAGCCACATACCTACAAAGAAAATACCTGTAGTGAGCATATCTATATACGAAACCCAAGATTCTATTTTATCAAATGCCTTATAAATACCGAACACAAATAAAGCAGAAGCTATAAGGATAATTATAGATATAAAATGCTCTTTTGA
Source organism: uncultured Dokdonia sp. (assembly GCA_938002835.1). GTDB lineage: Bacteria > Bacteroidota > Bacteroidia > Flavobacteriales > Flavobacteriaceae > Dokdonia. The sequence goes on from CALKZS010000040.1 coordinate 5,456, forward strand.
AGTTGTTCTGGTGATGGGGGTTTTTTCTATATTGCCGCTTTTTCGTGTCCAGATATACCAGCCATAAATACTCATAATAAAGTAATACCCGTTAATCATCATATCACCTAGTAAACCCCATTTAAGAAGTAGGTATACAAAAATAGCAGTGCATATCATTCCTGTAGGAAACACCAAAACATTATTCTTTTTAGAATACCATACAGAAGCTATTGTAAATACAAAAGCTATTAGTTCTAATACAATGTCTAAGGTCTCATAATCTTTATATTGACCAAAGAGAAATTCAAAAATCTGGGACATATGTTGCTCTGTTGGTTTTTACAAGTTTGATGTAAAAAAGGCCTATGCCTATTTCTTCAAAACTGCGTTTCATTTCTCTTGTAAGTAGAGACATTACAGTATCGTACTCACCATAGACCTGTGTTGCTAGTGGGTTTTCAATAACTGTGACATTTGCCTTGCGGAGTCGTTTTATAAAGTCAATAATATATGTTTCATAATCATCTTGAAGCGGACTAAAAGTGAGGTCTACAGAGATTTGCATAAAAATTATTCTTGGTATATGTGTAAAAGAGCACCCATTCCATAATTTACATTTCCGCTTTTTACAAGGTTAGAATTTACATTATAAGTCTTGTCAAACACCTGCCATTTTTTATCATTAAAAAAGACTCTTCTAACATATGTTTTTTGATCAGGTAATGCGTTTGTAAATGGGAGTAACGGTCTAAATGTGACAGATATTTTTTTAAACCCACGTGGGGTTTCTACTTCATTATATTTTTTGGTTTGAAGCAATTTCCCTTCAGGATCTGCATATCCAAGTACTTGTATAGAGGCATAAACACCCTTTTTTGGGATAAAAATTTGATAACGATTAATATCTAATTCATAAATTTCATCATTTTGTTCATTTACTATAAATACTATGTCATCGTGTATCATTGGTCTTCCGGGAATACCGTTATTGTTATGATAAAACTGGATTCTAAAAAGTGTAGAAAATTTTGAGTTTCCTTTTTTTCTATATTTTTTTTCAGAGTTAATAGGGATTTTTAAGCTCGCAATCTTGGTAGACTTTCCCTCTTGACGTTCAAAAAACACTGCAACTTCACTCTCTACGGTAGGTAGCCAGCTAGAAAAATAATCTGTATGTGTAGTTTGTTTGATTTTTTTCTTTTTAAACTTCCCTTTTTTTTCAGCTGTAAGAAAAACTTCTTCCAGTTGGCTTTCTTCAGGGAAGAGCTGTATTTTTTTAGGAAGAGTAGCAGTTGCAAAAGCACCATCTTTATACCCTATAGAAGAAATGTATAATGTATCAATATCTTGATATTTATCTTTTGGAAAAGAAAATTCACCTCTGTCTCCTGCAAAAGTTCCTCTTCCGTCACCAAAAGATATTGTTGCAAA
>CALKZS010000041.1 GCA_938002835.1 uncultured Dokdonia sp.
ATGTCTTATAATTTGTACAGAAGTCCAGGGATACTTGCGTCTAATTCTAAAAATTAAGAGAAAATGAGCCTTAAAAACACTCATTTATGCCCTAAAACTAAAATGAAATTGAAAAATCGACTAAGTTTTGAACAAAAAAAAATAAAAAATAAGAAGCCTCCTAGTCTAACTAATCTTTTGCAACGGTCTCTCATCACAGATATAGATTATACAATTAGCTTTAACAAATAAGAATAATCGAATATATATCACATAAAAAAATCATTATGATAAATTTTAATAAAGAATTTTATGATTTTTTTATAAAAAAAGACTTCTTCACACGAAAACGTTTTCGTAATTTTATTGCAAATAAATTGACATCTTAACATAAAATTTACATACATTTATGACTTTAAAATTGATAAACGCTGAATTTTAACCAAGCAAACTAATTTATTTAAACAAGATTCTTATGAATAAAACACTGCTAAGAAGTATGTTCTTGTTTGTTGCAATCCTATTTGTAGGTATTGCCCAAGCTCAAACAGTAACAGGAACAGTTACTGAACAAGGTGGCCCATTACCGGGAGCAAACGTTATTGTAAAAGGAACCTCAAATGGTACTACAACCGATTTTGACGGAAGTTACACATTAAACAATGTATCTGCAAATGCTACTCTCGTATTTAGTTACGTGGGATTTACTACAAAAGAAGTTGCCGTCGCTGGTCAAACCACTATTAATGTAAGTCTGGCAAGTGACAACACTCTGGATGAAGTTGTATTAATTGGTTATGGTACTACAACTATTAAAGATGCTACAGGATCTGTTTCGGCTGTAACTTCAGAAGATTTCAACCAAGGTGTTATTCAATCTCCTGAACAATTAATTCAAGGTAAAACTTCCGGTGTTCAAATTTCTGAATCTTCAGGTGAGCCTGGAGCACCAATTGCTGTAAACATTAGGGGGTCTAACTCTGTTCGTTCTAACAACAATCCGCTATTTGTTGTAGATGGTATTCCATTAACATCCGGTGGTGCACCTGGCGTTACTGTAGCCGGTTTAGGTGGAGGATCATCAAGAAACCCACTTAGTTTCTTAAACCCTAATGATATTGAAAGTGTTTCTATTCTTAAAGATGCTTCTGCAACAGCAATCTATGGATCTCGTGGTGCAAATGGTGTTATTATTATACAAACCAAAGCTGGACGTGGAGCTAGTAAGGGAGTTTGGGAATTAAGTTCTTCTGTAAGTGTTGCAAATGCTGCAAGTGAATATGATTTATTAAATAGAGATCAGTTTTTAGAAAACATAGAAGAGGTAGGGAATGATCCTGTTGCTTTAAATTTTGGATCAGATTCTGATTTTCAAGACTTTTATACAAGAACAGCTTATTCAAGGAGAACTGATTTAAGTTTTTCCAAGAGCTATAAAGGAGGGAATGTAAGAGCATCTTTCGGATATTCAAATACTTTTGGTGTTGTTGAAAATACAGATCAAGAACGTATTGCTGGACGTTTAAATGCTACTCACAAATTCTTTAATGACAAATTAACCTTAACTGGTCAATTTAGTATATCTCGTGTAAATGATCAATTTGCCCCTATATCTGGAGGAGTAGGTTCTACTGGAGATTTAATTGGAGCTTCAATTACCCAAAACCCAACAGCTCCAATAGATGCAAATTTCTCTCCAGGTGGAAATGTATTAAACCCAGTGAGCCTTTTAGAAAACTTCTTAGGAGTATCTAGATCAAATAGGTTTTTAGGAAATTTATCTGCAAAATATCAATTTACAGATGCATTTAGTGCAAAAGTAACTGTAGGTTATGACGAGAATAATGCTACTACTGTTTCTGCTTTTGGTTCTGATGTTCTTGGACTTAATGGAGTTTCTGGAATAGGACGTGGGAATTTCAATACATTCGATCAGGAAAACTCTTTACTAGAAGCAACTTTAAACTATAATAAAGAGTTTGGAAACTCTAAACTAGATATTACTGGAGGTTTTTCATACCAAGAATTTGCAAGGTCTGGTCAATTTGCTTCAGCGGCAGGGTTTAGTTCTGCTAATTTAGATGGAACACTAGGCAGATTAGAAGACCAATTTGGAGAAGTGCTTTCTGTAACACCAGATCTAATCCAAAACTTTGGATATGGAGCTGACGGGAGTTTCTTAAGTACATTTGACCCAAGTAATGACGACGTTCCATTTAACACAGGACAAATATTACCTACTAGTTTTGATCGTTTATTTACTGCTTACACAGGTGGTAATTTTGATAACACAGATGAGCTTCAATCATTTTTCTTAAGAGCAAACTATACAATTGCAGATAAATACCTTTTTACAGGAACAATAAGAGCTGATGGTTCTACCACATTCGGTGATAATAACAGATATGGTTATTTCCCATCTGGAGCATTTGCTTGGCAGTTACACAAAGAAGACTTTATTGGAGATGCATTCTCTACACTTAAACTACGTTTAGGAGCTGGTGTTGTAGGAAATCAAGAAGGTCTTTCGTTTGCAAACTTTGTACAAACTACTTCACTTGCTGGAACAGGAATACAAAATGATTTTACTATTATTGGTAACGGAGATAGTATTCCAGGTACTACCTCTTCAGGACTTCCAAATGGTGATTTACGATGGGAAGAGACAACTGACTTTAATGTTGGAATTGATTTTGGTTTTAACGATGATCGCTTTACTGGTAGTATTAATGTTTATCGTAAAGAAACAAGAGATTTATTATTACCTGTCCCTGTAGCTGCTCCAGGTTCAACAGGTGCTCTATTTAGAAATATAGATGATGGTATTGTATTAAACCAAGGTGTTGAGTTAGGTTTAAACTATGACATAATCGACACTGATGATTTTGGATTCTCTGCTAACTTTAATATTGCATACAATCAAAATGAAGTACAGGATACAAATCTAATATTTGACGCAGCTCCTATTAATGGAAATGGTTTAACAGGTGCCTTTGCACAACGTTTCCAAGCTGGCCAACCATTAGCATCTTTCTTCCTTGCTGAATTTACTGGATTTGATCCAGATGGAAATCCAACTTATAGAGACGTAAATGGTGACGGCATAGGTGATCCTGATTCAGATAAAACATTTGTAGATGAATCTGCAATTCCGAAAGTAACATCTGGATTATCTTTAAATGCACGTTACAAGAGATTTGATTTATCAACTTATTTTAATGGGCAGTTTGGGTTCTCTGTTTATAATGCTACTGACAATGCATTCTTTACAAAAGCTGGATTATTAATAGGTAAAAACGTAACTCAAGTTGCAGCAAATTCAAATGAAAACCCTGCAGCCTCTACAGCTGTATCTTCTAGATTTTTAGAAAAAGGAGATTTTGTACGTTTACAATCTGCATCGTTAGGCTATAATTGGCCAATCAGTAGTGATGGTTTCTTCGATTCTCTTAGACTATCAATTACAGGACAAAACTTATTTATTCTAACTGACTACAGTGGCTTAGATCCTGAAATATCTATTAATACAGGAACAGTTAATGCAACTGGTATTCCTGGACAAGGTATTGATTATGCTGCATTTCCAAGACCGAGAACATTTACTCTAGGCGTAAATGCTAGATTTTAATAAATAAAAAAAAGAATTATGAAACGAAACAAAATCACAAAAAATTTTTCTAGGCTATTCCTAGGGATTTGTGTACTAGCATCTGTTACTTCTTGTACTGATCTAGAAGTAGACGGAACTGATGCATTAATTTTAGATGCTAATGACTCAAATTTTCAAGGAGTAGCTGATCCTGCATCTTTTATAGACAATTCATACAATACTTTGAATGGTTATATAGGAAATCAAGCAGATTTATTTGCAATGAGCGAAGTAACAACAGATGCAGCACTTATTCCTACTCGTGGAGCAGACTGGGGAGATAATGGTATCTGGAGACAATTACACCAACATAATTGGTCAACTCAACATTCATTTATCTTAAATACTTGGAACCAATGGAATACATTACATTTCCAATCAGCTCAATTATTATCTCCTTTAACAACTTTAACAACTGAACAAGAAGGTGATGCACAATTCTTAAGAGCACTAGGAATGTGGGTTGTTTTAGACAACTATGGACAAGTTCCTGTTAGAGATCCTGAGCTTACTTTATTTGATGATCCTATTGTATTAAGAGGGCAAGAAGTAGTAGACCAAATTACAACTGACCTAGAAGCTGCAATAAACAACCTGCCTGCTGGAGGACCTGGAACAGGAAATAGTAGGGGTACTAAAGCAGCTGCTCGTTACTTATTAGCTAAAGTTTTATTAAACAGTCACATATACACTTCTTCTACTCCTGATGTTGCAGATATGAATAGAGTTGTATCACTTGTTGATGAAATAGAAGCTGAAGGCTATGGTCTAGTAAGTGGTTATTTTGACATTTTTAGAGAGCAACTAGATAACGAAACCATATGGTTTATCCCAACTGCTGTAGGTAATAGAATCTGGAACGGATTACACTACAACCAAGCTCCAGAAATTGCTGGTGGAGGATGGAATGGCTTTTCTACTTTAGCTTCATATTATGATCTTTTTGAAGGAGATCCTAATACTAATGTTCTTGGAAGTGGACAAGAAGAGCGCCGGGGTTATGTTCCTACAGAAGGAACACCATTTACTGGTGATGCTGGAACAAGTGATTCTGGAAATTTTCCTGGTTTTGAATCTGGTTCTAATGTTGGTTTTGGTTTCCTTATTGGTCAACAATATGAAATTGACGGTACTCCACTTAATGAAAGAGGAGGAAGTCCTTTAATATTTGAAAGAGATTACGTAGACGCATCTGGAACTCCTAATCTAATAAATAATAGCGAAACGACTGGTATAAGAATAATGAAATACAACCCTCGTTATGGAGGATTTACTGGGCACGAAATTTTCTTTAGATTTTCTGATGCTCACCTTATGAAAGCTGAAGCTATAATGAGAAGCGGAGGTGATCCAACAGCAATGGTAAATGAACTTAGAGTAATACGTGGCGCAACTCCTTTAGGTAGTGTTGGCGAACAAGAATTATTAGATGAAAGAGGTCGCGAATTATATGCTGAATTTTGGAGAAGAAATGATTTAGTTAGATTTGGTCAATTTACTGCAGATTGGGAACTTAAAGCTTCTCAACACGTAAATGACAATACTCGTAACTTATTTCCGATTCCTGCTAGTCAGATTATCTTAAATCCTAACCTAACCCAAAACCCAGGGTACTAGTCTATAAATTATAATTAATTATCAAAGAGGGTTAGATTTTTCTAGCCCTCTTTTTATATTTATACTTTACAAAAAACTATGACAAAAAAACTTATATATATACTATCAGTAGCAATGTTATATGCTAGCTGTTCAAAACCTGATAAAAAATATAAGTTTATTAAAAACAACTCTTCTAATATTACATTTAAAAATACATTAAACTCAACAAAAGAATTAAACATTTTAAATTATTTGTACTACTACAATGGTGCAGGTGTAGCAACAGGAGACTTTAATAATGATAATCTTATTGACATTTATTTTACAGGAAATGAAGAAGATGATCAATTATACCTAAACCAAAATCAACTTAAATTTAAAAACATTACGAAAGAATCTGGTATTAAAAACAATACTGGCTGGACTACTGGTGTAACTACAGTAGATATCAATGCTGACGGGTTATTAGACATCTACATATCTAAAGTTTCTGGACATCTACATCTAAAAGGTCACAACCTCTTATTTATCAATCAAGGGTTAAAAAACGGTATTCCAACATTTAAAGAACAGTCTAAAGAATATAACCTTAACATCTCAGGCTTATATACGCAAGCATCTTTTTTTGATTATGATCTTGATGGAGATCTTGATGTTTTTTTACTAGGTCATTCTTTACATCCTAATTCAAATTTTGGAAGAGGAAGTCAGCGCACAAGAGTTGATAGCATTAATGGAGATAAACTTCTTGAAAACAAAAATGGACTGTTTTATGATGCTTCCGCGAAAGCGAATATATTTTCATCCCACATTGGTTATGGTCTAGGTATTTCTACAAGCGATATTAATCAAGATGGATACCCAGATATATTTATCGGAAATGACTTTTTTGAAGATGATTATTTATATATCAATCAACGCGATGGCACTTTTAAAGAAGTGAATACAACTGAAGGAACGCTAGGTCATACAAGTCATTTTTCTATGGGAAATGATATTGCAGATATAAATAACGACGGACTTTCAGATATTATATCTGTAGATATGCTTCCAGAGCATTTAGAAACTCTAAAAACCTCAGGAACAGAATTTAATTATAACATTTTTACAAATAACCTTAAAGCTGGCTACCAACCGCAGTTTATGCAAAATACGTTGCATATTAATGAAGGCAATGTCCAATTTAAGGAAACTGCTTTTCTAAGTGGTATATCAAGTACAGAATGGAGTTGGTCTCCCTTACTTGCAGATTTTAATAACAATGGTTATAAAGACATTTATATCACAAACGGAATTTTAGGAGCCACAAATGATATGGATTTTATAAATTTCATCTCTAATGAAAATATACAAAAACGTTTAGGGAGTAAAATGACAAATAAAGAGCTTCCATTTATAGATGAAATTCCTGAAAAGAAAACCACAAATTATTTCTTTGAAAATAACAAAAATGCAACTTTCACAAATAGATCAAATCAATGGATTGACGGAACTCCTTCTTTTAGTAATGGTAGTTCTTATGCAGATCTAGATAATGATGGTGATCTTGACATTATTGTAAATAATGTTAATGAAACCGCTTATCTATTAGAAAATAAAACAAGACAGCAATCTGACAGTTTGCACTATCTTACAGTTCAATTAAGAGATACAACTAGTAATAATATATTGGGAATAGGTTCTAAAATATTTGTTTATACTCCAGACGCACAACAATTCTTCGAAAATTATACCACTAGAGGATTTTTATCTTCTGTTAGTCCTGAAATATTTATAGGTTTAGGGCAAAATGAAATTATAGATTCATTAAAAATTATTTGGCCAGATCAATCCTATCAACTTCATAAAAATATTCCTGTAGACAGAAAGATTACCATTCAAAAAAATAGTCTCAAAACAAAAAAACAAACTTTAAAAAAGAGTGACTATGTAAGTTTTAAAAACGATAGCTTGATTTCATTTATACATAGAGATAATGTGAGTTTTGAATTTTCTAGAGATCCATTAATACCATATGCATCTACTAACTTAAGTAAATCAATAAAAGTTGGAGATCTTAATAATGATGGTCTTGATGATCTCATTGGTTTAGGAGCAAAAGGAAAACAAACCCTTCTTTATTACCAACAAAAAGATCGAAGTTTTAAAAACATACAACTTGACAGCTCAGAAAACTTTATTATCAATGAAGATATAGATGCTTTAATTATAGATATAAATAATGATAATTTAAATGATCTCATCATTGTAAGTGGTGGTAATGAAATCAAAAAAGGAAAACCACTACAACCTAGATTATATATTAATTCTCAAGATGGGTTACAATTTAAAGAATCTATTTTCTCAAACTATGAGATGAATGCTTCTTCAATAAAAGCGATTGACATAGATAATGATGGAGATCTAGATATTAATATCACATCAGATCTAATACCACAGCAATTTGCAGCTACACCTTCTCAATATATCTTTAGAAATGATGAGAATGCAAATTTTACAGATATCTCAGATACTTTTGGAAAACCTCTAAAGAATATAGGAAATGTAAAAGATATTATTTGGGAAGATATAAATAATAACGGCTTTTTAGATGCTATACTTATAGGTCATTGGATAGCTCCTACCTTATTTATTAATGATGGTAAAACACTCACCAAGTCCACAACAACTTTTGGGAATCACAAAGGTTGGTATAATACTTTAAAAGTAGCAGATTTTGATAAAGATGGTGATCTAGATATTATTGCAGGAAATTGGGGATTCAACACTAGATTAAAAGCATCTCAAAAACAACCTATTGAACTCTATCTGGAAGATTTTGATAATAATGGAAAAACAGATCCTATACTCACTTATTATTATCAAGGTACTAGGACGACCTTAGCCACAAAAGATGAGCTCGTTAAACAACTTCCACATTTAAATAAAGAATATTTATCTTATAACGCTTTCGCGAAAGCAAACATAGAATACTTATTTTCTGCTTCTAAACTAGAATCTGCTACAAAAAAACAAGTAACTCAACTAGCTTCTATGTATTTTGAAAATAATGGTGATTTAACCTTTAAAGCAATACCATTGCCACTAATGTCACAAATATCATCTGTACACGATATTCATATAGAAGACTTTAATAATGATGGATACTTGGATGTAATTCTAATAGGCAATGACTATGAAATTAGTACTCAAATAGGGAGACTCGATAGTTCTAAAGGTATGTTGTTAATTAATAATAAAAAGGGGTTTTTTGAGATCGAAAACCGATTTAAATTGAATATTTTAGGAGCATCTAGAAGTATTGATACAATAAGAGTATTGGGTACAAAATATTATGTGGTAGGCAGAAATAATGACACCCCATTATTTCTTAGAAAAGACAATTAAAATATGACTAAATATAAAAAAATAGACATCAAACGTTTAATACTATTAACGCTTCTATCACTCTTTATAATTTCTTGTGATAAAACGACATCTACTGTTTCTACAGAAGAAAAAAAACAAACTTTATTTACTGAAATGCCATCAGACAGTACAGGCATTTCCTTTATAAATACAGTAGAGAATCAAGAAGATTTTAATATTTTCAAGTATAGAAATTTTTATAACGGAGGTGGTGTAGCAATAGGTGATATTAATAATGATGGATTATCAGATATTTATTTTACTGCTAATATGAAAGAAAACAAACTGTATCTAAATAAAGGAAATTTTAAATTTGAAGACATTACAAAAACAGCAGGAGTGATAGGTAACAAACCTTGGTCTACTGGAGTTGTAATGGTAGATATTAATGCAGACGGTCTATTAGATATTTATGTTAGTAATGCTGGAAATTCAGATGGTAATAATCACGATAATGATCTTTATATAAATAACGGCGATCTCACTTTTACAGAAAAATCAAAAGAATACAATCTAGCTACTACAGGTTTTTCTACGCACGCAACTTTTTTTGACTACGATAAAGATGGTGACCTTGATGCATATATTCTTAATAATAGTAATATCCCAGTAAGTACTCTTGGAAATTCTGGGCAGAGAAATAAAAGAGCACAAGATTGGGCACATATTAACCCAGAGTTTAGAGGTGTAGGTGACCTACTTATGCGCAATGATGGAGATACATTTACAGATGTAAGTGAAGAAGCTGGTATTTATGGAAGTCTCATAGGTTTTGGACTGGGTGTAATGATTACTGACATTAACAATGATCTTTACCCAGACATATATGTGTCTAATGATTTTTTTGAAAGAGATTATCTCTATATCAATCAAAAAGACGGAACTTTTAAAGAAGAAATAAAAGAATATACTTCGCATATGAGTCTATCTGCTATGGGTGTAGATATGGCAGATATTAATAATGACGGTATGCAAGACATCTTTATAACAGATATGCTACCAGATGGAGAACAACGGGTAAAAACTGTAATGGAGTTTGATGGATATGACATTTTTAAAAAGAAACAACGCAATGACTTTTTTCAACAGTATATCCAGAATACTTTACAATTAAATAATGGAAATGGGTCATTTTCTGAAGTAGCATACCATAGTAATGTATATGCCACAGACTGGAGTTGGGCAGGATTACTTTTTGATATGGATAACGATGGGCACAGAGATATCTATATTACAAATGGTATCAATCACGACCTTACCGATCTAGATTTTGTAGATTTTATGGCTAATGATATTTTACAAAAAATGGTACTCACGGGTAAAAAGCAATCTATTGATAGTATCATTAATAAAATGCCCATTAAACCACTTCCCAACTACGCATATCACAACAATAAAGACATTACATTTAAAGACAAAGCAAATGATTGGGGACTTGGAAAACCTAGTATGTCTAATGGTACTGCTTATGGTGATTTGGACAATGACGGAGATCTAGACCTTGTAGTAAACAATGTAAATATGGAAAGTTTTATCTATAAAAATAACACACAGCAGCAACTAGACAATAACTATCTTAAATTATCTTTTAAAGGTGAGGGCAAAAACCCATTTGCTATAGGTGCTTCTATTAAATTATGGTATGAAGATCAAATCTATTTTCAAGAACACCAGCCATCTCGTGGTTTTCAATCTTCTATGCAATATGGTATGACCATAGGTCTTGGTAAAACAAAAACTATAGATTCTCTAAGAGTCATCTGGCCTAACGACAAGACTCAACTACTTACAAACATCAAACCTAATCAAACCATCGTATTATCTCAGAGTGAAGCAATAGATACCTATAAAATTCCTGCTAAAAAAGAAACAGAAACATTACTCACACAAATATCAAATAATAGTCTTTTAAAACACGAAGAAAATAATTATAATGACTTTGATTATGAAGGTCTCATTGCAAAAAAACTTTCACAAGAAGGTCCTGCTCTTGCCGTAGGTGACATTAATGGAGATGGAAATGAAGATGTGTATATTGGCGGCGCAAAAGATCAAGAAGGGACATTATACATTCATCAAACAAACGGAAAACTTGTCCCAGCTCTCGGTGTTTCTTTTGAAAAAGCTTCTATTTATGAAGACACTGCTGCCGTTATGGTAGATGTAAATAATGATAATATTCTTGATCTATTAGTTGGTTCTGGTGGAAACCAAGCAGGCGGAAATCCGTATTACAAGACCAGACTTTACATTAATAAAGGCAATGGTACTTTTAATGATGCTCAAATACTCCCCTCAGCAAATCAAAGCATCTCAACAATTGCTCCTTATGATTATGACCAAGATGGAGATATAGATCTTTTTATAGGCTCTAGATCGACTTCAGGAATTTATGGTATTGATCCTTCACACCTATTTTTAGTAAATGATGGTAAAGGTAACTTTACCAAAGACCTTAAACGCTCTTCTGTTATAAAAGTAGCTGGGATGGTAACAGATGCAACTTGGGTGGATATAGATGGAGACAAACTTGCAGATCTAATAACCGTATCAGATTGGGGAGCTGCATTGGTCTTTAAAAACACTGGGGCATCTCTAGAAGAAACAAAAAACACTCTTTCTAACCATACTGGCTGGTGGAACACAATTACTGCAAGTGATCTTGATAAAGATGGAGATATAGATCTCGTTCTAGGTAATAGTGGTACAAATATCCATTATAAACCAGAAGAAAATGCATCCTTAAGACTCTACACTTTTGACTTTGATGGAAATGGTACTATTGAACAAATTACTACTTACGAACAAAACGGAAAGTACTATCCAATACATCAAAAAAAGGAGCTTACTGCACAAATAGTGGCTCTCAAAAAACAAAACCTCAAAGCATCAGATTATGCACAAAGGAGTATTGATGAACTATTTCCTGCTGCTGTATTAAATAAAGCTATTATAAAAGAGGTTAATACTGCACAATCTATCATTGCCATTAATGATGGTAACGGAAACTTTACTACAAAACCACTCCCATTTAGAACACAACTTTCTTGCATCTGTGGTATTGCCTGTACAGATATTAATAATGATGGTAACTTAGATCTTGTAATGGGTGGTAATAATTTTGAATTTAAACCTCAATATTCGCAACAAGATGCCAGTTATGGAAATGTGTTATTAGGTGATGGTAATAATAATTTTGAATGGCAAGATTATACTACTAGCGGATTTTTTGTTAGAGAAGAAATGAAACACATTGCTCCGTTTAAAGATAAAAATGGCAACACCTATCTTATCACAGCACTTAATGATAGTTATCCAAAAGTATTTAAGTTCAACAAATAAGTCTAGATGTCATCACGTGTAATGCTCTTGATATTATGTATAGCATATTTCTCTTGTCATCAAGATGAAATACCTCAGGAAGCACCAAAACCTCAACTATTTAAGATACATCCGAGTAGTGAGACTGGGATAAATTTTAGTAATCACTTAATCGAAAGTGATACACTAAGTATTTTAGATTACCTCTATCTTTATAACGGTGGCGGTACATCTGTAGGAGATATAAATAATGATGGCTTGCCAGATATATACTTCTCAAGTAACCAGTCTGAAAACAAACTATATCTTAACAAAGGGAATCTAACATTTGAAGACATTACAAAAACTGCTGGTGTTTCTGGTAAAAGTAGCTGGAATACAGGCTCCCTATTTTTTGATGCAAATCAAGATGGTTTATTAGATATATATGTAAGAACTGTTGTAGGTATTAATAGATTTACGGGTCACGACGAGCTATTTATAAATAATGGCGATCTTACCTTTACAGAACGTGCTAAAGAATTTAAACTCGACTATCAAAGCTACGGAACTGCTGCTGCACTTATCGATTATGATAAAGATGGAGATTTGGATATTTACCAACTTAACCACGCTGTACACACTCAAGAATCTTATGGAAAAGCAGATGTGCGCTTAAAGCGAAACGACAAAACCGGAGATCGCCTCTTACGTAATGATAATGGCACATTTACAGATGTAAGTGAAGAAGCTGGTATCTTTGGAGGAATAAATGGCTATGGACTTGGCGTATCTATTGCAGATTTTAATCAAGATGGATGGCCAGATATCTTTGTGGGTAATGATTTTCACGAAGACGATTACTATTATATTAACCTGGGAGATGGGCGCTTTCGCGAAAGCTTAAAAGAAAAATTTAGCCACACATCTCGTTTTTCAATGGGTAACGATGCTACAGATATAAATCACGATGGGTATCCAGACTTAATGTCGCTAGATATGTTACCTTCTGATGAGAAAGTACTCAAAGCTTCTGAAGGAGATGATAATATTCAAACGCAAAAATTGCGCACGCAACGCTTTGGGTATCATTATCAATTTACACGCAATATGTTATTTGTAAATAGACCTGGATATCAATTTGAAGAGCGTGCACTTTCAAGTGGTATTGCTGCTACAGACTGGAGCTGGAGCACCCTTTTTGCAGATTATGACCAAGACGGACATCAAGATATTTTTATTTCAAATGGTATCCCAAAACGTCCTAACAACCTTGATTTTATTAATTTTTTATCTAATGGTGAAATTCAAAATAGAAATAACAAATCAAAACTTATAGATCACAAAGCACTTGACTTGATGCCTAGTGGCAAAGTACCTAATCGTATTTTTAAAGGGTCAGACTCGTTAGTTTTTAAAGATCAGTCTACCTCTTGGATATCGCAAGAAAACACGGTCTCTGGAGCAACCGCTATTGCCGATTTAGATAATGATGGTGATCTCGATCTCATTGTAAATAATATAAGCCAAGAAGCTAGCCTATATATTAACCAAACAGATAGTAATGCTCACTGGCTTAAAATGAAGTTTGAATACTCCCAAAAGAATTATAGCGGAATAGGCACTAAAGTATATGCATACACTAAGGAAAACCTACAATACAAAGAGTTATATACGGCACGTGGTTTTCAAGCCTCGTCACAAGCAATGGTACATTTTGGATTAGGCAATACTAAAACGGTAGACTCTCTAAAAATCGTTTGGCCAGACAATACCTATCAAACCCTAAAAAATGTAACTGCAGATCAATCATTAGTGATTCGTCCAGAAAACACAAAAGTTTTTGATTATGATATTTTAAAGTCTAACCAAAAACCTATTTTTTCTAAAGTATCAGACAATCTAGGAATCGATTTTGAACATCAGGAAGATGCTTATCTTGATTTTAATAGACAAAAATTAATCCCATATCAAGTTTCAGATCGTGGTCCAGCCACTGCCATTGGAGATCTTAATGGTGACGGAATAGATGATATTTATTTTGGCAGTTCAAAATTTAAAGAAGCTCAGGTATTTTATGGAGGTAACACTGCTTTCGCGAAAGCGCAACACATAGACCTCACCCCTTTTTCAAAAACAGAAGATGTGAGTGCAACCATTATAGACAAGAAAATAATTGTCGGAACAGCAGGTGCCGATTTTTCTATACGTAATAGTGCACTTAAAGATTATATCATTACCTTAAATGGTACAAAAGCAGACACCTTACAACTACCTTCCAAAGGAAACACATCTATTATTGCAGAAAATGATTATGATAACGATGGTGATTTAGATCTTTTTATTGGAATGCAAATGATTACTGCAGACTTTGGCACCGCTCCTACTTCATACATTCTAAAAAATGAAAAAGGTAGGTATACTATAGATCAAAATAATGATCTAGGAACTATTGGGATGGTTACAGATGCTATCTGGACAGATTTTACAGAAGATGGGATTGATGATCTTATTGTAATAGGTGAATGGATGGAACCTGCATTTTATACTAATAATAAAGGCATTTTATCTAAAACCAAAATGATATTAGACAACATAAGTGGTCTCTGGCAAGCCATTCACCCTTTTGATATTGATAACGATGGTGATATGGATTACTTATTGGGGAACTGGGGTACAAACAGTAAATTTACAGCAAGTATAGCTGCGCCTATGCATCTATATCTCTCAGACTTTGACACAAATGGGCAGACAGAAACAATTGTTGCCACAGCCTCAAACGGTAAGTACTATCCTACACAACATCTTTCTGAGTTAGGAGCTCAATTAATCTATCTCAAGAAAAAATATGGAACTAATAATGATTTTGCTGGACAGACGGTAGAAGATATTTTTGGTAATGATATGCTAAATAAGGCAACAAAACTATCGGTAACAACGTTAACATCTGGGTACTTAAAAAAGGAACAAAATCATTTTACTTTTGTACCTTTCTCATCAGAGTTACAGACGGCACCAGTTCTAGCTTTTTTAAGTTATGATTTTACAGGAAATGGCCAAGATGAAGTGCTAGCTGCTGGAAACTATTTTGGAACAAAGCCATATCACGGCAGACTGGATTCTTTTTCTGGCACTTTGATTTCTTCAGAAAAAGAAATAATACCTGGCTATAAAATAGGACTTGATTTTGCGCAAAAATCTGTTCGACATATGAATATAATTACAGTAAATAATAAAGCATATCTACTCGTGACTTTTAACAATGAAAAAGCACAAGTTTATGCGATTGAACATCCATAAAATGAAATACAACCTATTTACACACATCGCAATATGCGTTCTTTTGATTTTTATAGCCATTTCTTGTGGTAAAAAAAATGAGCCTATTGTAATTACACCAGATCACTTTCACGAAAGTATAGATAGAGTTACAGAAGTGATGATACACGATATATTCTCACCCCCTGTTGCGAGTCGTATTTATGCATATCCTAATATAGCTGCTTATGAAATTCTTACACTAGAAAATCCAGAATTTAAAACACTGTCTTCTCAACTTACAGATCTTAAAAGCATCCCAACACCAAATGAAGAAGTTGAAATTAATTATGAACTAGCTGCTCTAGTATCTCACATAGAATTGAGTAAGCAACTCATTTTTTCTGAAGAAAAAATAGAGACTTATCGAGATAGTTTATATACTATCTGGAATGCTCAAAACAAAAATCTTTTTATAAACTCTCGTGATTATGGATTACAAGTGGCAAATCACATCAGTGACTGGATGAATAAAGATAACTACAAACAAACACGCACAATGCCTAAGTTTTCTGTGTTTTCTGATGAGCCTGCTCGCTGGCAACCTACACCTCCTGCTTATATGGATGGTATAGAACCTCATTGGAATAAAATGCGCCCTTTTGTTATTAAAACAGCAGATCAATTTAAACCAGTACCTCCTCCTCCATTTTCTATGGAAGAAGACAGTCCTTTTTATAAAGAGCTTAAAGAAGTATATGATATTAGCCAGCAAATCACAGAAGATGGAGATACTTCAGAAGAAATTGCCATTGCTCAATTTTGGGATTGTAACCCTTATGTATCTGTAACACGTGGTCATTTAATGTTTGCTACTAAAAAAATCACTCCTGGTGGTCACTGGATGGGTATTACTAAAATAGCAGCAAAAAAAGCAAATTATGATGTTACAAACACGTTATATGCATATACAAAAACATCTGTTGCAATGGCAGATGCATTTATCTCTTGTTGGGATGAAAAGTATCGATCTAATTTAGTTAGACCCGAGACGCTTATAAATGATCATATAGATGATGCTTGGAAACCTATTTTACAAACACCTCCTTTTCCAGAATATGTGAGTGGTCACTCTGTAGTTTCTGGAGCCGCAGCAGAAAGTTTGACAAGTATTTTTGGAGATAATTTTGCATTTGATGATGATACTGAAGTACCATACGGACTTCCTGTAAGATCTTTTACCTCTTTTAGAACTGCCGCCCAAGAAGCCGCTATAAGTCGTATGTATGGAGGTATACACTATCGTGCCGCTGTAGACGTAGGCCTTAATCAAGGAAAAGACTTAGGAAAATATGTTGTAGCAACACTCGCTATGAAAGATCAATCACAAGTAACTTCAAATTAATATTGTTGTAAATGAAAAAATTAATAGGCGCTATTTCCATTGTAGCCATTGCCTTAAGTATTTGGTACTTTTTTATAAAACCAGAAGATTACAAAGCAAAAATTAAAAGTAAAACTTCTGTAGGAACTATTAATCAAAGCATAAAACTTTGGAATAGACTTTTTAATACTCAACAAGCTGTTACCCAAGATGGATTAAACCATCTAACACAGAAGTTAACATTTAATGACTCATTACATATTTATAACTGGCACCTTGACGCTATAAATGACTCACTTACAGAAATAACCATCGATATTAAAGATGAGACTTCTGGTCTTTCTGGAAAAATAAAAAATATATTTTCTGAAACCGATTTTAAAAAAAGATCTAAAGCAACTGTTCTTGAATTTAATGCCTTTATAGAATCACATTTAGAACGTATTAAAGTTACCATAGATGGTGTTACCTCATTACCTCAAAAGTATTATGCCTATACAGAATATAATGGTCCACAAACAACTAAAGCAAATGGAATGATGCGTGATCTAAGTTTTCTAGAAGGTGTTCTTATCTCTAACAATGTGACATTAGATGGTACTCCATTTATAAAAATCACACATTGGGATATGCAAAAGGATAGCATCGCATATCAATTTGCGTTTCCTATCATTAAGACAGATTCATTACCTAAAGTAAAAGACGTAAAATATACTAGTCGACCAGAACAAAAAGTTATAAAAGCTACCTATAACGGAAACTATATTACTTCAGACCGCGCTTGGTATGGTTTACTAGATTATGCAAAAACAAACAATATTACTGTAGACCCAAAACCTATAGAGATATTTTATAACAACCCAAATATGGGAGGAGATGAACTCTCCTGGAAAGCAGAAGTATTCTTACCTATTATTGAAAACTAATGGGGTAGTGTCTAATAAACTGTGTAAAGTTGAAAATTAAACACAGTATTATGGATTGAGACCGTTGCAAAGGGTTAGTTAGACTAGGAGGCTTTTTATTTTTTTGTTCAAAATAAAGTTGATTTTTCAATTTCATTTTAGTTTTAGGGCATAAATGAGTGTTTTTAAGGCTCATTTTCTCTTAATTTTTAGCATTAGACGCAAGTACCCTTGGGCTTCTATACAAATTATAAGACATCGCCTCCATTAGGTTTTGAGTGTGCATTTTTTTGATACCTCTATAATCTTGCCGTTGCTCCATTAAACCATCGTTTTATCCCTCCAAAAGTAGGCTCTACTTTGAATCTAAGAATGCTTACCTCTATATCTTTATATAATCAAAAGAACTAAGAGCTTTTTTCTACAAGTATGCCAATCAAACTTAAATCTCCATTTTCCTTTGAATAGGCATCTAATAATATATCATAGTTTCTAGATTTTAAGTTTTGATTTGAAGTGTTTTTAGTTTCAATACTGCGTATAGTATCCCATTCAATAACATCTTTGTTTGAAAAATCTTTATTTAATTTTCTATCGTCTTTAGGTAATAAGATATAGGACTCACTATTATATGAAAAAAGTGGTCTTTTTAAGAAAAAATGAAAGCGATTAATTTCATCTTGATTTACGGTATCTTTCATTTTAACTTCAAAGAAATTTCCTCCAATTGTGTCTCCAATTTTATTAAACACCCAGCGCTGATTTAAATAGGACTGTCCATTTATGATTAAATACTCTTTTATATCATTAAGAATTTCATCATTGTTATAAAATTTCCATTTACCCACCTTTAAATTATCTAACTGGTGTTACGCAATCAGAGAAGTGTTTTTTCTCATTAAAAAAACTGTTGATAAGTTTCTTTTTCTTAAAAAAATAGCTTTTTTAATCGTTTTAGCCATTAAATATGTCAACTGTTATCTAATCGATTAATAAATCTAAGTAGACATTTATTTCTAAATTTATAGTAATTTGCAGTTTAAATACTTATTAACAACAAGGTTAAATTTTTGATGATTTAGTGCGTAACACCAATAAATAATTACTTTTTTCATAAAGATTTATTGTGAATCATTTGTTTTTAAATTTAGAAATAAAAATAAGATACAAAAAAGCTCTAACCTCAAAAGATTAGAGCTTTAGT
>CALKZS010000042.1 GCA_938002835.1 uncultured Dokdonia sp.
ATGGTAATGTAGGGATAGGAACTGTTGATCCAGATGGCTGGAAACTAGCAGTAAATGGAAGTATAAGAGCAAAGGAAATAAAAGTAGAGACGGGTTGGTCAGATTTTGTTTTTGAAGATGATTATAAACTCCCTACACTTAAAGAAGTAGAGCAACACATAGAAGATAAAGGTCATTTACAAGATATTCCTAGTGCGGCAGATGTTGCAGAGAATGGTATTTTTTTAGGTGAGATGGATAGTAAATTGCTGCAAAAAATTGAAGAATTGATGCTATATACTATTGAGCAACAAAAAGAAATAAAAGTGCTTCAAGAAAAGGTTTTATCATTAGAGTCACGTATAGATGAGTAGTAGATTTATCATTGTACTATTGGTTATTTTTTTGTCAAGTTGTGAGGAAAGTAACGGGACTTCAGAATCAACAGAAACTCTTGAAGTAGGGAGTTATAGCTGGGATAGTTATCGAGTTAAAGAGATGCGTGAAGGTATGACTTATAGTGCGATGCAACTACCTATAGAATATTATATTAGAAAAAATATTGGTGTATCTAATACATCTAAAGTAGATTCATTAGCTAAGATGATGAATACAGAACGAGTGATTGTTACTGAATTTAAACACTTGAATCAAAAAGATGTTTTGACAAGTGATTTCACAGCTCGTTCTTATGAAGATGCTGTAAAATATATGGCAAGTAATATATCTAACGATTATCATTTTGTAACTTCTACTAATGATACGATTGCTTGTAGTGGAGTGCTTTTTGAACGTAATTTTAATGTAGTTCCTTTTAAAAGAGTAGTATTGTATTTTAATGGAGTACCTCCAGAAGAAACTGGAAAATTGATATATAATGATCGTTTATTTGGTAATGGAGTTTTTACATTTAGACTTAATCAACAACCTATAAAGAATTAATAAATGTTTGATTTAATTAGAAAGAATAAATTTTCAAAAGTTTTAGCTAGTTATTTAGCGATTCAGTTGGTGGGTACTATTGTTGCTCCTACAGCGGCTTATGCCTTAACTAGTGGTCCTTCTCAACCTGAGTTTAATTCATTTACGCCTATAGGCACCTCTGATATGGTAAACTTATCAAGTGGAGATTTTAATTATAACATCCCTATTATGGATGTGGGTGGATATCCTTTAAACTTGGCCTATGATTCTGGAATTACAATGGATCAAGAGGCGTCGTGGGTAGGCCTAGGTTGGAATCTCAATGTTGGTCAGATTACTAGAAATGTGAGAGGATTGCCTGATGATTTTGATGGAGATTTAATGAAGTATGAAAATAATAGAAGAGATGATGTGACAGTAGGTGTTGAAGGATCTGTCCGTTTTCCGTTTTTGGGTGCAGACTTTATAGATTTAGGGGCCTCACTTAACATTAAAAACAATAATTATAGTGGGATAAGTTCAAACATTTCTTTGGGACCAAGTTTTGATCTTAGTGATAGAGTAAATGTAGGTTTTCAGTTTGGAGGAAGTTCAGATGGAGGAGCTTTTGTTTCCCCTACAGTCTCAATAACACATAGAAATGAAATAACTAAGTTACAAAATGAAGCAATCACAGGAAGTTTAGGAGTCACCTATGATTCAAAAAAAGGATTGTCTACATTTAGTATATCTGCAGCAAGAAATTTTGAAAACTTAAAGATTAATGAAAAAACCAAGAAGAAAGAAATAGAAAGTACTCAAGGAGCTGGAAATGGTGGAGGTTCTTTTCCAATGAATAATTATTTGACCTTTACTCCAACGAGTGATCTGAGTTTTGATACTACAAATTTATCGTTTAATGCAGGTCTAGGAACGGAAATTTTCGGAAGCGAGGGTCCACAAGTTCAATTAACTGGTTATGGTTCTTACCAGAGTATACGTGATTATGAAAAGGAGAAATTTCTTCCTTCGTTTGGTTATGAAAATACCGAGAATGCAAATAGTGATAATGGAATCTTAGATTTTAACAGAGAAAAGGATAGAACAGTATCAGAAAATACAAATGCTTTAGCATCTGTAAATTATACCTATGATACATATCAGATTTTAGGTCAAGGTTTTCAAGGAAGTTTTAGAGCCCATAGAAATAGTGTTGGAAATGTTTATGATAATAAAGTTACTTCTACTGGACAAGGTGCTTCTTTTGGAGGAGAGTTAGGACCAGGGGCTTATCTTCATACAGGTTTTGATGCAGAGGTTAATTCGTATTCTAGTAGAACAGGATTGTGGGATATTAGTAATCAAGCATTGAGTAATCTAGATAATGATATAGAAAATACAACAGATCTCAAAGTAGAGAAGTTTCACTACAAATTAGGTTCTGATTGGTCGGAAGATGGAGAGTACAACGAAAGCAACTTTAATTATTTTGGAGATAAAGCGATGGCTGTCGACATATCTTCTGGTTCATCAACAGAATATCAACGTGTGGCTCGCAGGAGATATAGGGTTAAGGATTATAATCCTGACGGTACTATTAATTCTGAGATAGAGCCTTTACAGAGAATAGAAAGAACTGAAAGAGAAAAGCGTGGTACTAGTATTAGAAAAATCACAAATGAAGAGGCAATAGAAGATGGATTGATTCTTCATAGAGATGAAGACTTTGTAAAAGATCATCATACGGTAGGTTATGTCGCTTTAAAAGATGATGGGAGTACGTATGTCTATGGTGAAGCAGCATATAATACTAAAAAAGTGGAGGCAACTTTCTCGGTGTCGCAGACTCCAGACTGTACAACAGGTTTAGTTGGATATTCTGATCGTGAAGTTACTATAAATAATGAATCTGGCACAGAGCATTTTTTTAATAAAGTAACAACCCCTGCTTATGCGCATAGTTATTTACTTACATCGGTGCTGTCTAGTGATTATGAAGACCTTACCAATGATGGTCCGACTATAGATGATTTAGGTAGTTACACTAAAATAAGTTACCAAGACCCTACAGATTATAAGTGGCGCACACCGTTAACGGAGGAGGAGAATATGGCCTCATACAATGCAGGTTTAAATACAGATAATGGTGATCAAAAAGGAAATTATATCTATGGAGAAAAAGAGCTTAAATATGTAAATAAAATAGAAACAAAAACGCACATAGCAATTTTTCATTTAAGTGATCGGGAAGATGGATATGGCGCTCAAGGCGAAACAGGAGGTATATCTACTACTTCTATGCAAAAGATTGATAAAATAGAACTTTTTAATCGTGAAGAGTATGAATCAAGTGAGATAGACCCTGTGCCTATTAAAGTGGCACATTTTGAATATGATTATGAAATGGCTCCAGGTGTGCCAAATAGCTTGGCCGATCAAGGAGGTAAATTAACCTTAAATAAATTATATTTTACATACAGAGGGTCTAATATGGGATATTATACGCCTTATACTTTTGATTATGCAATAGATAATAATCCTGTGTATAATTTAAAAGGATATGATGTATGGGGAAGTTATAAAGAAAATGAAGCTTCATCTTGTAATGTTTTTACTAGTGAAATGACTCCTACAGAATTTCCGTTTACAACACAAGATAAAACACTAGCAGATCGCAATGTCACCTCTTGGTCTTTACAATCCATAGGACTTCCTTCGGGAGGTAAGTTAACAGTGCATCTAGAAAGTGATGATTATGGCTTTGTTCAAGATAAAAAAGCGATGCAAATGTTCAAAGTCGTTGGTGTTGGGAATACTGGTACCCCTTCCAGTGCTCAGCTTAATAGAACTAATCTTTATGATGGAAATGATTTTAGTAAATATCTGTATGTGAGGCTGCCTCAAAACCTAACTACAGATACAGGTGATGCCTACACTACTGATAATTTTTATAATGATTTTCTTAAAAATACATATAGTAATGAAGGTGATATAGGAGTTTCTCGTAATAATCTAATGTATTTTAGATTTTTGGTCAATATGACTAGAGCGACGAGTAGCCAGAATTACGATTATGTTACTGGATATCTTGAATTAGATGAGGAGGACATCAGCTTTTTTACAAGTGGTGTAGATAATTATGCTGCCCTACCATTAGTTTTTGTAGACAAAGAAGGTGGTTTAATAGGTTCTAATGAGCAAGTTAACCCTATTTCAAAATCAGGATGGTATTTTGCAAGAAGATATCTAAACAGGCAATCGTATGGATTAAATGCGGGAGATGCTACGCAAGATTTAGGAGATGCTTTGAGAGCTTTAGGAAGTAGTATCACTTCTATCGGAACCATTTTTGGAGGTCCTAATCAAGCATTGAAAACAAGAGGTATTGCCAGCGAGTTTGTACCTAATAAGTCTTGGATAAGGTTATATGAACCTTCTGGGACTAAATATGGAGGAGGAGTTCGTGTAAGCAAAGTTGAGTTAGATGATCAATGGGATGTAATGACTGGAAATGATAATGATGAAAGATACTACGAAAAATATGGTCAAGAATATTCATATAAAAATGATGATGGAACGAGTAGCGGTGTTGCTGCATTTGAACCTAATGGAAGTAAAGAAAACCCTTTCGTCCTTCCCATTTTTGATGATCCAGTTAAGGTTATTGCTCCTATGGAGTCTAACTACATTGAAAAACCGTTAGGAGAATCATTTTTTCCAGCTGCCCAAGTTACCTATGGTAAGGTTACGGTAAAAAATCTTGATAAGAGTACTACTTCCCAAGAATTGAAAAAGCACGCTACTGGTAAGGTAGTTACGGAATTTTACACTTCAAAGGATTTTCCAACTATTGCAGATTATACAGATCCTCAGGTTATTTTTGATAAAAAAGATCCTTTAGGTAATTTTTTAAATGTGAGAACAAGAAATCACCTCGCTTTATCTCAGGGTATTGTTGTGCATACTAATGATATGAATGGAAAAATGAAAAGCCAGCGGGTAATAGGTGAACATCAATCTGAAGGTGAATTTATTTCTGGAGTAGATTATAATTATTCTGTAGATAGGCAGGGAAAATTGCAAAATGTTTTACCTGTTATTAGTGAAAATGGAGTTGCTAGAGAAGAATTAGTTGCTGTAAACTATGATTTAATTAATGATTTTAGGTATAGTAAGTCAGAATCAACATCTGGAGGTGTTGCACTTAATGTTGGGATATTACCTTTATTGTTCGGTCTTCCAACTCCTACACCAACATTTTATCCTAAATTTAATAATCATCAAGATGTTTTAAAGATGGCATCCACTACAAAAGTGGTTCAAACCACAGGAATTCTTGTTGAAAAAGTGGCCTATGATCTGGGCGCACAGGTGACAACAAAGAATCTTGCCTGGGATGCAAATACAGGACAAGTACTCTTGACAGAAGTAGATAATGAGTACAGTGATAAGTACTACAATTTTACCTATCCGGCCTACTGGCGTCATACAGGAATGGCAGCGGCTAGTGAGAATATAGGAATTCAAGGTGAACTACAGTCTGCATACAGTAGTGGTGATGGTGATGAAGAATCTCTTTTTGCACTTGTAACTACAGGAAATCAACAAGCAGATGATATTTTTAAAGTAGGTGATGAATTACTTATTACAGGAAAAAGATCTTTCCCTTTTAATACGACAAGTGCCCCAGAGCGATATTGGGTATCTGAAATCATAGGGAATAGCATTAGACTTATGGATAGAAATGGAAGTATGGTAAACCAGAGCTGTACTGATGATGACCTGATAATTGATAATGATGTCTCCTTTAAAATAGTAAGATCTGGATACAGAAACCAGCAGATGGCATCTATGGCATCTGTGACAAGTCAAGAAAACCCTATAGATATTAATAATGATGGGGTAATTAACAGTATACTTCCTGAGAGTTTTATATATGCAGAGGGTCAGGGTACAGGTAAAAAAGTGGTAAATGCTTCTGCTGTGCTATATAGGGATTATTGGGCATTGCAACGTCAGTATAATTTACCTCGATTCCCTACAAGTGTGAGTGCAGCATTTGATCAAGCAAGTTTGTCTTATGCTGCTCCGTCTATTGATCCGAAGAGTTATGGGTTTAACCCCTATCTCTATAATGTAAGATCAGAGTGGCGAGCAGTAAAATCTTATGCTTACCTAACGGGTCGAGATGGAGGACTCGACATTGCCTCTGATGTATCTACACGTGATCAAGGATTTTTAAATGACTTTGCTCCTTTTTATCAATTAGATTCAAATTTAGAGTGGTTTATAGATGATGATCAATGGACATTTGCTAGTGAGGTATCACAATATAGTCCCTATGGAGCAGAGCTCGAAAATATGGATGCTTTAAACCGTTTTTCTAGTGCACAGTATGGATATAACTATACCTTTCCTACCGCGGTAGCTTCTAATAGTAAGTATGCGCAGATAGGGTACGACGGTTTTGAGGATTACAACTATAATTTTGGAGGTCAGTCTATATTTAGAAATGCCCACTTTGGGTTTCCTAACGTAGATTCTAGAGATTCCAGCATAAGTGATGAAGAGGCACATACAGGTAGATACAGTATAAAGGTAGAGGGAGCTAGAGAGGTTTCTTTAACCTCGCAATTACAACAAGGAGACTATGAAGCTAGTCAACCACAGTGTGAGGATGATGTTCCTCCACCTAATGATAATCAAGATACGGTGACTGGCAATAGCTCGGGTTGCTTTGCAGGCGCTAAGATTTTAGATTTTGTTTTCTATGGTATTGCCAATGAAGAATTTGAGTTTAAGTACTATATTGAATTTATAGATGATGAGTGTTCGGATTTTTCAACTAAAATTAACGGTACAACTTATGGTTATTCTGGGCTCGCGTTAGATATGACTTACGATAGTACCGGTCGCAAAGATATAGAAGTAATTGCTGATCTTCGGAGTGGAGCTAGTACATTGATTTGGAAATTTTTTAAGAATGATGTATTGAAGGCCGAAGTAGAAGGGTGTGATGATTCAGGAGATTGTGATCGTCCTGGAATTCCTATTGATAATGACGGAAATTGATTATTTGGTGATGGAGGTCAAACTCATATCAATATTAATGAAGAAAATGATAATCCATAATTAAAATAAATTGAAAATATGAAATCTATTTTATTAGTTTTTACGACACTATTTTTCTCTTTCGCTTTAAGCGCTCAAATAATACCTATCGATGGTGAAGGAGGTACTTTTCCTACGACGTCATACTCTTTTGCTCCAGAACCGGGGAAGTATGTGATTAGTGCTTGGGTAAAGGAAGATGTTACAGAGCAACCAGCCAGTTATGAGAATAGTAGTATTCTATTATCATATGGTACAGGAGCTATGGAAGAGTTTACACCCTATGGAGCCATT
>CALKZS010000043.1 GCA_938002835.1 uncultured Dokdonia sp.
GCTCCTCTTTGCCAGCTATGATAGTATTACAAAGGTTTTTATATCCCCTGTAAAGATTTCTTTCTTATTTTTCTCAATATGCCTTGATTCACACTTCCTTTGAGCTGGTTCTGCCTTGTATAAACCACTACGACCCTCTGATTTTCTTCTTAATTCTCTATAAATTGTAGAGGTATTTTTCCCAATCCTTATCTGCTATAACTAACTTGGGTAGGTTTTGTTCATTGAGAATAGCAATTTCATACCTTTATGATAACGTTAAATGTGACCTATTTTTTTGAGTTTTACAACCCGAAAGTATGAAGATTTAGGCTTTTTTCAACAACAAACTGTTGCGTTTATTACTTGAATCTAAGTAACTTTACAGTAAACTTCGTAACTTTAGGCAACTTAAAAAATAAAATTATGTTAGGAGGATATATGGGATATTACGTCATTGTAGGCGTTATTGCATTAGTAAGTGGTTTAGTCAGTTCTAAACTTAAAAGTAAATTTAAAGAATACTCAAACATTCATTTACAAAACGGAATGTCAGGAGCAGAGATTGCTGAAAAAATGCTCTCCGATAATGGGATAACAGATGTAAAAGTAATCTCTACTCCAGGGATGTTAACAGATCATTACAACCCAAGTAATAAAACGGTAAATCTTAGTGAAGGAGTATTTCACCAGCGCAATGCTGCCGCTGCTGCTGTTGCTGCCCACGAGGTAGGTCACGCAGTACAGCACGCTACAGCATATAGCTGGCTCACAATGAGATCAAAATTAGTACCTGTGGTAAATATTGCGTCAAAAATGAGTATGTGGGTGATAATGGGAGGTGTAGCATTAATGGCTACAACAAAAATAGGAGGAACAGTAGCAATAATAGGGCTAGCACTTTATGGTATGGGAACACTTTTTAGTGTGATTACATTGCCTGTAGAGTATGACGCAAGTAATAGAGCCCTTGCGTGGCTTAAAGCAGAAAATGTAGTAACACCAGAAGAATATACAGGTTCTGAAGACGCCTTAAAGTGGGCTGCAAGAACCTATTTAGTAGCCGCTATAGGGTCTCTGGCAACCTTGTTATATTTTGCTTTACAAGTATTTGCGAGTAGGAAATAGTTTATAAATTTCCCCAATCACATACATACTTAAATTAAGAATATAATTTCGAGTGATAATGCAATAGTTAAAGCTTATACGCTAGTCGTAAGGTTTTGATTCAATATTGACTAAGTTTGCATAATAAATTAGAAAAAATAACTTTTTAAAGATATATAGTTATGGCATTAGAAATCACAGATGCAACATTTGAAGAGCAAGTATTAAATAGCGATAAGCCAGTTTTAGTAGACTTTTGGGCTGCTTGGTGTGGACCTTGTCGTATGGTAGGACCAGTTATTGAAGAGATTGCTGGAGAATACGAAGGAAAAGCTATTGTAGGAAAAATAGATGTAGATGCAAACCAAGAGTTTGCTCAAAAGTACGGAGTACGTAACATACCTACAGTACTTATGTTTAAAGATGGAGAAGTAGTAGGACGTCAAGTAGGCGTTGCTCCAAAAAACACATATACTGAAGCAATAGACGGATTATTATAGGTCACTTTTGCTTTAAGAAAATAAAAAAGGTTTAGCATAGTGCTAAGCCTTTTTGTATTTTTAACTTTTAAATAAGGAGGAGTTAGTTTGCGCGAAGTATTAAAAAAACGCACGGATTATTCAATTTAAAAACAAGTCTAATGTAGTAGAAGGTAACAACGCTCTTCTATGACTCAATTACGAGATTCCCGACTGCGCGGAAATGACAATAAAATATTATGGAAAAGAAAATGAAAGTACAAGATGCAATAGACAATCAACTACTCAGTGATAGAAAGATATTTTTATGGGGAATGGTAAATGATAAAAGTGCAAAACACGTTATAGATCGTTTATTATATCTTGATGCTCAAAGTCACGATGAGATCCAACTTTTTATTAATAGTCCTGGAGGTTATGTAACTTCTGGATTTTCGATGTACGATACAATAAAGTCTATTAAAAGTCCTGTGTCTACCATATGTACAGGTCTAGCTGCGAGTATGGGGTCTTTATTACTCTCTGTAGGAGAAAAAGGACGTCGTTTTATACAACCTCACGCCCGTGTGATGATACATCAACCTTCTGGTGGAGCTCGTGGGCAAGCATCTGATATTGAGATTACAGCTCAAGAAATTGTAAAAACAAAAGAACTAAGCGCACAGATACTTGCAGACAATTGTGAGCAAACATTTGAAAAAGTAATGAAAGACTTCCAACGTGATCATTGGATGGGTGCAGATGAGTCTGTAGCCTATGGAATTGTAGATGGAGTATATGAAGAGTAATATTTCATTCGTATAGATAGTTAAAAAATAAATAATACAAACAATTTAAATGCGGAAATTTTTCCGCATTTTTAATACATAAATAGAAACATTCTGAGGACAACCGAATCATATGGACATTAGATCAGAGTTAAATAAAACATCAGGTTTTGGTAATCTAGAGCTTCTTGCAAAGCAAGTGGTAGAGGGATTTATTTCTGGAATGCACAAGAGTCCATTTCACGGGTTTTCAGCAGAGTTTGCAGAGCATAAAATTTATAATCCTGGAGAGAGCACAAAGCATATAGATTGGAAGTTATATGCAAAAACAGATAGACTCTATACAAAGCGATATGAAGAAGAGACCAACTTGCGTTGTCATCTCATTATAGATAATAGTAGCTCGATGCATTATCCTGCACTAAAGGAATATAGTCTTACAAATCTCAACAAAATAAGCTTTTCTACATTGGCTAGTGCTGCCATTATGAATCTTATGAAAAAGCAACGTGA
>CALKZS010000044.1 GCA_938002835.1 uncultured Dokdonia sp.
CATCAGTAGTCACTGTCTGTGTATCTCCATTACTATCTGTAATCAATATATCTACACCTGCAATCCCTGGCTCGCCAGCATCCTGAACTCCATTCCCATTTGTATCTTCAAATACAACTCCTTCTAATACTCCTGTTGGCAAACAAGCCGTAGCTTGAGTATTATCTATATAATCAGGAATTCCATTACCATCAATATCTGCAGGTTCCGTATAACCCTCTCCATTTTCACCAGATGTAACTAAACCATTACCATCGACAGTAGCTGGACTAACATCACCTAAAATTCCATCTAAATTTGCATCAGAAAAACCAGCTTCTATTGTATCTGAACAACCATCTCCATCACTATCCTCATCAAGGTGATTAGGTATACCATCATTATCAGTATCAACTATTGAGCAATATTGAAAATCCGAAAACAAAAATGTTACATTACCTAAATTTGGACTATCTCCATCCTCTCTAGCTTTTCTTGTTTGTATACTAAAACTTGAAATAACTCCTGAGACTTGAACATCAATATTATTTAAAGAAGCATCAAGATTACCTAAAGTAAAAGAAGTAATAGTAGCTAAAGAAGTATTGTTATTATCAATATTAAACAAAGCTCCTGTAATATTTTCAGTTGGCAAATCACCTCCGTCATAAGCATCTGAAAGTACTGTAGGATTCATCAAATCACTCAACTCAAAAATAGGAGAATTAACCGGTCCCGTTCCAGAAAATGTTACCCTATCTCCTCCATCTATACCTGAAAAAGTAAAAGAAGGATCTAATACAGGCTCGCTAAATGTAAAAGTATAAGTAACAAACTCACCAACACCATCATCAACATTTTGACCTTGAAATCTTAAATCTGTAGTATTTTCTCCAAATAACTGACTCAACACAGTTGGACCGTTAACATTATTAATAGTTACATCTAAATCTACATCAACACCATTAAAGTTATATATACCAGATAGTGCACCTACATTATTTTGATTTACCGTAGTCGCTCCTGAAACTAAAGAATTATCAGGACAATCAAGACCTTCTAAATCATCAGTTATACCATCATTATCATCATCATTATCATCATCATCAAAAACACCATCACCATCTGTATCAACATCAACAACTGCTGCTCGATTAATTGTTATTTCAAGCAATCCAGCATTAGAATTTGCTAATGCATCATCTTTTACCATAAATACAACACTAGCATCTCCTGAAAAGCCTGGCTCAGGAGTAAATGTAATATTACCTGAATTATCTGCCTCATAAACCCCAACCCCAGGAACAACAAGAGGGTCATCTGTTGCACCCACATTTGTTGGATCATTAGGATCTATAAATACTACAGACGTAGAATTTAAATTATTATCTGGGTCAGTAGCAGTAGTAAGAACATTCACACTAATAGGAACACCAACTGTCGTTACGTTACCAGTATTATCTTGAACCACAGGCGGCTGATTGACCACCTGCACATCTTCTTGTATAAAAGTAACTTGCCCTAAAAAAGTAATAGAATTATTACGAGCATTTACAGCGTCGGTAGTTGAAAGTATACTTCTTCCATTTCTAAAACGTATATTAGATATATTTTCATAATTAACTCGTACTGCATATTCTGTACGAGCCGGGAGACGATTGATAGCTCCAGCTGCCCCACTTTGAAAACGCGTGAAACCATCAGCAAGATCACTAACAACCAAACCTGTTGGACATCCATCAAGGTTATCTGTTTCCTCAAAAAGATTTGGACAGGGACCATTAGGAACTGCAGCACCAGCCTCTAGGGTATAAGAACTAGGAACCAGAGCGTCAAAAAATTCATTTATATCTACATCTATAGCCTCAAGAGTAAAATCATCTACTAATAAGGGATTTCCTCTTTCTGTTGCGGTAGCAGTTCCTGCCACCACAAACCTAAGCTCCCATTCAACAAAACCACCAGCAGCAGTTACCTGTGTGATTGATTCTATATTATTAGAGTTAGTAGCTGCATTATCATCTACAAGATTAACATTAGAGTTTGATATATCTACTACAGTTAAAACAGCATCTGCATTTACAGATGTTCCATTTACCATAACAGCTACATCTGTATACAAAAACTCATCACCTATTGCCGAATTTGTAAGCGATGCACCTACAGATAACGGAGTTGGCCCAGTTCCCGTTGCAGAAGGAAACTCTGGTGTAGTTGTTTGAGCAAACAAACTCGAAAGCCCAAAAAACAACACTAAAGAAAGCACATAAAAAACTCTTCTTCTCATATTAACCGAACTCACCTTACTCTGCAAAAGTATGTTTTCAATTGGCTCGGGAAACTTAAAGTAAAACTTAGTCATAAACTAGGGTGTTAATTTTAATCAATCTAATGTGGAATGATATATTTTTATATAAATCTTACACTATATTATTATAGTGCAAGAGTTTTAAAGCACAGATTATTAAGAGTCATATTTAATTTATTGAATATGCTCATAACAAACGTATTTATATAATTAAGATCTATCTGACTCAAAGAAAATTGGTCAGCTACATATTTAAATTCTCTAGAAAAATCTGATTTTTTTGACTCAGAAGCATCCAGAGATAAAAATAAATAAAGAATATTCCTATTTTTTTTAGGGGCATTAATAGCAATTTTATTCATATGTAAAAACTTCGCAAGACCTACATCTTGACAATTAGGGATTAAGCTTTATAACAATGCACAAATATAAACTTATAATTTCAAAATAAAAAAAGTAGTTGTTAAGCATATTTAAATATCGATTAAATGCATTTAAATATCGACAAAACGCACAAAATCTACTAATCTACACAAAAATAGTGTTTTTCAAACATCTGATTATCAATAAATCATCATCAAAATTATCCTACAATACAATCATTCTATAAAATAGAAGCTTAGAGAAGATAACAAACTCGCTATTTTACAAAAAAAAATGATTTAATCAATAAATAATGGTGAAAAACAGGTAAAAAAAATAAATAATCGATTAAACGGCTTCTAAGAGCGCTTGTTTTAAACATTGTAATTATATGTGGCTTTTAAAAAAAAGAAGCTTAGGGATCAAATTTGAGATCGAAAAAAAAGCTATCAATTATTAAAATTGATAGCTTTCATTTTTTTCATAACACTCTTCTATATGTGTTACCTTAATCACTAAGCATCAAAAATATCCTTTTATAAGATTCCAGATATCATTTCCAAAAACAACCACCATTAATCCCATCACAATAACAAAACCTACAATCTGACCTCTTTCCAATGTTTTTTCTGAAGGAGCTTTCCCAGAAATCATTTCATACAATAAAAACATAACGTGACCACCATCTAATGCAGGTATAGGCAAAATATTTACAAAAGCAAGCCATACAGAAAACATTGCAGTAAAACCCCAAAAGGCTTCCCAGTTCCACGTAGGTGACATCATTTCTACAATACCTATAGGACCTTTAACTTGTTTATAACCTTCGGTTTTTCTATTAAATATAAGTTTAAACTGTCGCACTTGATTTACTAATGTAGTAGTCATCTCCGTCCATCCTGCAGGAATTGCCTCTAACACAGAGTATTCATCAAATGCTATTTCAGATTTGACTCCTAAGCTACCATTAGTTTCTAGAAAACCTTTTGCTTTTTGTTCACTCCCATTCTTAATATAACTCAATTGTATAGAATCACCTTTTGCAGCAACTATTCCATCTAGTACGTCATTCCAATTTTTGGTGTTTGTACCATTAATAGATACGATCTCACTTCCACTTTCAAGACCCAACTTATCTGCTAACGAACCCTCTTGCACAAATCCCACATAACTACTCGAAGAAGCAGATATAAAAGATGTTCCTGTGGTATCTTGAAGCACCTCTTTTTTACCTAAATCATCTAATACAAAACTCAATTCTTTTCCATCCCGTAATACTTTAGCATCATCACCAAGAAGAATATTCATTCTCAACCATTTGTCAAATCTCTTAACAGGTATACCATCTATTTCAAGTATTTGATCTCCGTTTTCAAAACCCAATGCTTTACCAGCTTCATTAACTTCAATACCATTATGCAATTTATTTGCAGGAATATAGGTATCTCCATAATATACAAACATAGCACTGTATATAAACCAAGATAATAATACATTTACGGTAACACCTCCTATCATCACAATAAGGCGCTGCCAGGCTGGTTTAGATCTAAACTCCCAAGGTTTTGCAGGTTGAGCCATCTGCTCTTTATCCATACTCTCATCTACCATCCCAGCAATTTTCACATAACCACCAAGAGGTAACCAACCAATACCATATACAGTATCCCCTATTTTCTTTTTAAATAGTGCAAATTTTACATCAAAAAACAAAAAGAATTTCTCTACTTTAATACCAAACAATCGTGCTGGTAAAAAGTGACCATACTCGTGTAGTATTACTAGAATTGAAATCGCAAGCACAAATTGTGCAATCTGTATAAAAATCTCCATATAAGGAATCTAATCAAAATTTAAACGCACAAAAATAGGCTTTTGAACGCGTATACTAAAGTTATATGAAGACTCCTATAGCATTTTTTAAGCCATAATGAGTTATAGTGATCATTAGACAGTAAATTTGCACAAAAATTATGATATGTTGTCAGTATTAAAACGATACAAAATATTAATCATAACGATGACTCTATTATCTATTGTCATTCTTACCTTAATATATAGCCAACTTAATGCTCCAAAAAAATTACCCATTTACCAACCAGGAATGGTAGAAAAAATACTTGTAGACACTACAATACAAGATGTAAAAAAATATCACAAAATAGCAGACTTTGCACTTATAAATCAAAACAGTGACACCATAACGCAAGCATTCTATGAGAATAAAATTTATGTAGCAGACTTTTTTTTTACAACCTGTGAAGACATCTGTCCTATTATGACAGAACATATGGTAGAAATACAAGAGACTTTAAAAGAACAACCAGATATAAAATTACTCTCACATTCTGTCATTCCAGAATATGACACCCCAGAGGTTTTAAAACAATATGCTATACAAAAAGGAGTAGATGACGCACGCTGGAATCTCGTCACTGGATCCCGAAAAGAAATTTACACACTTGCACGCAAAAGTTATCTTGCAGTAAAGGACGTCCCAGGAGAACAAGATGCGATGGTGCACACAGAAAACTTTATGCTCATTGATAAGAAAAAACAAATAAGAGGTTTTTATGACGGAACAGACAGCAAAGCAATTAAACAACTACTAGAAGACATTCAAGTCTTAAAAGCATCTTATGAACCACAAAAAAAATGGTGGCAAAAAATATTTTAACCCACACCTGTTAAGACTAACATATATTATTCCGCCTCAATAATCAATAATGTGATACACGCTTTCGCGAAAGCGTAAAAACAACTTTCCCATTCACCAAAAAACGCTTACTTTTGTTATCTAAATTCGATCTAAATAAAATTTAGGTTTAATTACCCCAATACTTTGAAAAAAACAGTTGCTCATTTACGAAAGGGAGAACGTGCCATTATTACAGATGTAATAACAGACGAGGTGCCTCTTAAGTTATTAGAAATGGGTTGTCTTCCAGGCAACGAAGTTCAATTAATACAACTTGCTCCTTTTTCTGACCCTATGTATATAGATGTTAATGGTTGCCATATGGCAATTCGTAAAGAGACAGCACTTCACATTCTTATAGAAACGCCATCATAATCTTATGGCAAAACAATTAAATGTCGCCCTTATAGGTAATCCAAATACAGGAAAAACGTCAGTTTTTAATCATCTTACTGGACTTAAGCAACAGGTAGGAAATTACCCTGGAATTACTGTAGAAAAAAAAGAAGGAATATGTAAACTGGAACGTGGTGTTAAAGCTCACATTTTAGATCTTCCCGGAACCTATAGTCTTAATGCATCATCTCTAGATGAAAATGTTGTCATAGAATTATTACTTAACAAAAACAATAAAGACTATCCAGATGTTGCCGTTGTTGTAGCAGATGTAGAAAACCTAAAACGCAACTTACTCCTATTTACCCAAATAAAAGATCTTGGGATTCCTACCATACTAGCTATTAATATGTCAGATCGTATGGAACGCAAAGCAATATCTCTAGACATTCCTGAGATGGAAGAGCGTCTCAACACAAAGATTGCACTCATTAGTAGTAGAAAAAATACAGGTCTCGATGCACTCAAAAAAATCATTACAGAATACAAAACACTCTCTACAGAACCTTGTGTAAATGCCTCTGTAATAGCTCCAGAATATTTTGACAGATTACGCAAAGCATTTCCTAATCAAGATATTTATAAGCTTTGGCTTGTTATCACACAAGATGTAAATTTTGGAAAATTAGAGCGTGGTGCTTTAAATTCTATTGCTTCTTTTAAAACAGAATCTACAAGCACTCTCAAAAGGTTACAGCAAAAAGAAACCATTATACGCTATAAATTTATTAATGAGACTTTACAAGAGACCCAAACCATAGATACTGCAAATGCAAAAGATTTGCGTGCTCGCCTAGATCGTATACTTACTCATAAAGTATGGGGTTATGTGATTTTCTTTGCTATTTTATTACTTATATTTCAAGCAATATATGATTGGTCTGGCTACCCAATGGATTTTATAGATGAGACTTTTGCATCTATAAGTGAGTGGGTACAAAATACCTTACCACCCGGAAAACTCACAGATCTCATCGCAGAAGGTATTATTGCTGGCTTAGGAGGTGTTGTCATTTTTATACCTCAAATTGCATTTCTTTTTCTATTTATCTCTCTACTGGAAGAGAGTGGCTATATGAGCCGTGTGGTCTTTTTGATGGATAGAGTAATGCGTCGTTTTGGACTTAGTGGGAAATCTGTCGTGCCTTTAGTTTCTGGAACTGCCTGTGCAATCCCTGCGGTTATGGCAACTCGCAATATTGAGAGCTGGAAAGAACGCCTTATTACCATACTCGTTACACCATTTACCACTTGCTCTGCACGATTACCAGTATACCTTATTATAATAGCTCTTGTGATTCCAGATGAAAAATTTCTGTTTTTCAATCTTCAAGGTCTTACCTTAATGTTATTATATTTAATAGGTTTTGGGAGTGCCATAGGTTCGGCGTGGATTCTCAATAAAATAATGAAAATAAAAAGCAAGAGTTTCTTTGTGGTAGAAATGCCTAATTATAAACTCCCACTTCTTAAGAATGTAGGAATTAATGTACTAGAAAAAACAAAATCTTTTGTAGTAGATGCAGGTAAAATTATTCTTGCGATAAGTATCATTCTATGGGTGCTTGCTTCTTTTGGACCTGGAAAACAATTTAATGATGCCGAAACTATTGTCACAAAACAGCTTGAAGGTGAAGGTGGTATATCCGCTTTCGCGAAAGCAAATGAAAACCAATCTCAAGCTAATGAAGCTTATCAAGCCGAGTTAGAAAAACGCATTGCTAGTCAAAAACTAGAACACAGCTACATAGGATATATGGGCAAAGCTATTGAACCTATCGTAGAACCTCTAGGGTATGACTGGAAAATAGGTATTGCACTTATTACCTCATTTGCTGCTAGAGAAGTTTTTGTAGGAACACTTGCAACTATTTATAGTGTGGGTGATGCAGAAGAAGAAACCATCAAAAACCGAATGGCAAGCGAAGTAAATCCCACACTAGGAAAACCTCGATTTAATTTTGCTAGTGGCGTTTCTTTATTGTTATTTTATGCTTTTGCAATGCAATGTATGAGTACGCTTGCTATTGTAAAACGAGAAACTAATAGTTGGAAATGGCCTATGTGGCAACTAGGTGCAATGACGGTAATAGCATATGCCGCTGCACTCATTGCCTTCCAATCATTAAAATAATTGTAAGTAACTCAAAAAACAAAGCACCTAATCGTTATGGAATTGTTTCAAAATATCATCGTAATCCTTATTTTTTTAGTTGCCTTAGGTTTTGTGATTACTAAATTTTTCTGGACACCTTCATTTCTTAAAAAGAAAAAAGATTCTGGTTGTGGCAGCGGGAGTTGTGGTTGTTAATTCCTTTAAGAAAGCTATCTTTATTAAAAAAACGTGAGTTCGACATAACACTTACTGTATATCAATTAGTTATAAAATAAATCAACTTACAAGCTTACTTTGATTATAAAAAATGAGTTTTAATTAACTAAAAAAGTAAAAATCTGACTTACATTTCAA
>CALKZS010000045.1 GCA_938002835.1 uncultured Dokdonia sp.
AGCCGTCAACCCTTCGATTTTGACAATACTAAAGTTGTTTACGACACTTCTACAAGGGTTCAATCTCTTCTCTTTCAGATTCTTTACTCCCACCATAGCAGACTACTCGCAATACAAAAGCGGTAGTACCTTTAACCTTATCGCTCAAGACCAACCCCTGAAAGGTAAGCCCCATAAGGCGGTTTGATAGGTCTGACAGTAAGTCCCTATCGAAAGAACACATCTTTAAATTTCTAAAAATTGGCGGTTAGAAATTTGATATCCTTTCATCTCAATTACAGTTATGTTACTTGATTTGTCAATGAACTTATCATATCTTGTATCCCCAAGTAACGCAGGACACACAACGATTTGCCAACACGGTGTATAAAACAAGACCTTGCAACGGTCTCGTTATTATATCATTATTTTTGTACTTATTAGTGCAATAGGTTTTCATTTTATGAGAAAGAAAAGATCAAGCACGAAGATTAAAACCTCTTAACTGTTCAAAAATGCGTAGCGACTTACCATCTGTCATCACAGATATCTCATTACAGATAGTAAGCAACTCGGTGTATAAAGAAACATTCTCTTCACGTTTATTCCCAAAAAGCTGTATGATTAACGTGTCGTAATGTGTTGGGTTGTGTGTTAGGGATTTGCAACGCGCTGTAAGCAGTCTATTT
The DNA here is from genome assembly GCA_938002835.1 of uncultured Dokdonia sp. Classification (GTDB taxonomy): domain Bacteria; phylum Bacteroidota; class Bacteroidia; order Flavobacteriales; family Flavobacteriaceae; genus Dokdonia. Next base: position 669 of record CALKZS010000045.1, read on the forward strand.
AAAATCTCATAGCCTGCTATTTCCTTAGAAATCACCTCATCACTTTGATAGATATTCTCCACACTTATTTTTATAATGTCATTAATTTGGGCTTCATACTTTGATTTATCAAGTATGGCTTTAGAAAAAGCTCCTTGTAAGATCGCTTCTTCATTTTCCATAAAAATAGATACGGCCTCATCTATTAATTTCCCTATAGCTAGTGCTCTTAAGTAACCAACTCTTGCTGCTTTATCTGTGAGCGCAGCATATTTAGATCTATTAATATGTGGCACTAGCTTTATTAAATACTCTAACGCATACTCTTCTGAAATAAGACCTAGGTTAATACCGTCTTCAAAGTCTATGATGGTATAACATATATCATCTGCTGCCTCTACTAAAAACGTAAGTGGGTGTCTTGCATAGCTCACATTATCTCCAGATCGTGTTTGCAACAACCCCAACTCTTCTGCTACATCTTGAAAAGCAGGTTTGTCATCTTGAAAAAAACCATATTTCTTATCGGCAATATGAGAGGTGGGTTTATAAGGTAACGACTCTTTTGGGTATTTCATAAAAGCTCCTAAAGTGGCATACGAAAGTCGCAAGCCACCCTCTGCTCCGGGTGTAGATGCTGTGAGTATTTTAAATCCATTTGCATTTCCTTCAAATGTGCAAAGATCTTGATACTCCTTATCTGTAAGTTTATCTTTAAACTGTTTTCCAAAACCGTTTTTAAAAAAATCACCTATCGCCTTTTCTCCAGAATGTCCAAAAGGAGGATTCCCAATATCGTGTGCCAGCGCGGCTGCAGCCACTATCGCGCCAAAATCGTTCATTTTATAACCGTGTACTTTAGAAAGATGCGGGTATTTTTCTAAAATTTGTTTTCCTACCTGTCTTCCCAGAGATCTTCCCACAACAGCTACCTCAAGACTATGTGTTAATCGAGTATGAACAAAATCGGTCTTAGATAATGGTATTACTTGTGTTTTATCTTGTAAACTTCTAAAGGCCGACGAAAATATAATTCTATCATAATCTACCTCAAATCCTAAACGTGTTTCATCTTGTTCGGCACGTAATCGTTTGTTTGTATCTCCTTGTCTCTTTAGTGAAAGTAGACGTTCCCATTGCATCATAATAGTTCCTTATTTAGAAATAGCAATATAGGGGGAAATACGCTTTCGCGAAAGCGTAAAAAGATCAAAGTCCCTAATTCATTGAGCTCACAATCTCCTTAACATTTACATAACTTTAAAATTACTGCATCATAAAATAAGGATAACATACGGGTAACTTCTTCAGAACATTCTTGGTAGATATTTGCAGCAACAAATTATACAAACAATAACAAATTAGTAAAAATAACACAATGAAAAAGTTTTTTTTAAGTCTTGCAATGGTAAGCGCGATTTTTGTAAGCTGTGGAGGTGATGATGATGGTACTTTAGTCGTTACATCTGATGATGTAGCTACAGATGATGATGGAACAGTAGAGGAGACGCTTTCTGGACAAATAACAGAAGATATGACGCTTACTGCTGATACAATATGGCAATTAGATGGTCGTGTAACAGTAACTGAAGGAGCTACACTTACTATTGAGCCAGGAACAATAATTAAAGCTTTTGCTGGACAAGAAGCAAATGCTTCTGTATTGATTATAGCTAGAGGAGCAGCAATTGAGGCAAATGGTACGGCAGACGAGCCTATTATTATGACTTCTTCTGCAGATGGAATAGACATAGGAGAGACTGTAGGAACTCTTGATGAAAATGTACGAGGTTTATGGGGAGGTCTTATCGTTTTAGGATATGCGCCTATCTCTGAAGATGGAGATATAGAAGCATCTCAAATAGAAGGTATTCCTGCGACAGATACTAATGGATTGTATGGAGGGACTGATGCAGCAGACAACTCTGGAACAATCTCTTATGTTTCTATTCGTCACGGAGGTACTTTAATTGGAGATGGAAATGAAATTAATGGTCTTACTCTTGGAGGAGTAGGTACTGGTACTACAATAGATCACGTAGAGGTGGTAGGTAATGTAGATGACGGTGTTGAGTTTTTTGGAGGAACAGTAAATGCTTCTAACTTATTAGTATGGGCTCAAGGAGATGATGGTCTTGATATTGATCAGGCATACTCTGGAACAATAACAAACTCTGTTGTAATCGCTGGAGCAATATCTGATCACGGTCTTGAGATAGATGGACCAGAAGGTTCTTTTGAAGATGCATTTACAATAGACGGTCTTACGTTAATAGGAAGTGATACTGCTTCAAATGGAGAGTATGCAGATTACAGAGATGGAGCTCAAGGAGCAACAATGAATGTATTTGCAACTGGATTCCAGGACGGTAAGGATGTTGAACTAGACAATAATGGTGTTGCTCAAAATTATGTAGATGGAGATCTTACATTCTCAAACTGGGTAGTTGATGGTGTAGCTATGCCTAACTCAATCTTTGTTGAAAGAGTAGGATGTGCAGAAAACTGTGATGATGATGATGATACTAATGATATAGATGAAGATCTTATTATTGAGGCAATGACAGGTAGTTCTTTTACTGACGATGCTGCATCTTGGACAACTGCTGGTACAACAGGAGGAGCAGATACTTCTGTTTTTGGTTGGACATTAGCCGCTCAAATTACTTCTGGTGTTATCGATTAAGATTAGTATAGAATAAAATAATCATAATAGATTATACACAAAGCAATAGAGATTGCCTGCCATTTATATAATGGTGGGCAATCTCATTAAATACATTTTTATGAAAACTGCGTTTTATTTTTTAATTACATTATTTCTGTCAGCAAGTGTTTTTGCTCAAAATGGTACTATTTCTGGTACCGTAAATGATGGACAACTTAATGATATTTTGCCTTTTGCAAATATTATTATTAAAGGTACTTCAACTGGGACAACATCAGATTTTGACGGAAAATATACTCTTGATGTAGCGCCTGGAACTTATACTGTAGAATTCTCATTTGTAGGGTATACAACACAACAAATTTCTGATGTTGTGGTAAAAGAAGGGCAAACGACTTTGCTTGATGTTACGTTATCTGGTGCTTCACTTGATGAAGTTGTCATTACAACATCTGCTAGAAAAAACACAGAGCAGTCTGTTCTTAACTTGCAAAAGAAGTCTGTACAGCTTCTTGATGGTCTTTCTCTTGAAAGTATCAAGAAAAGTGGTGCAAGTAATGTAGCCTCTGCAGTGCGTAATGTGCCAGGGGTGGCTGTAGAAGGCGGAAAATATGTTTATGTAAGAGGTCTAGGAGATCGTTATACAAAGTCTATACTTAACGGAGTAGATGTGCCTGGTCTTGATCCAGATCGTAATACATTACAACTGGATATTTTTCCATCATCTATTTTGGAAAATATTATTGTTATAAAGTCTGCTACGGCAGATCAACCAGCAGATTTTACAGGAGGTGTTGTAGATATTGTTACAAAAGATATCCCTAGTAGAAAGGAAACAAGTATATCTGCAGGAATTGGGTATAATCCTAATTTTCATTTTAATGACAATTATATTATAAGCGAAAGTAGTGGTACGGATTTCTTAGGTTTTGATGATGGACTAAGATCAAATCCTTTTTCAGAAGCACAAGAATTTCCTTTTCCATTTGGTAGTTCGGCTAACCAAAACATATCAGAGGCCTTAGTAGGTTTATTAAATCCAACTTTAGCTGTGCAGCGTCAAAACAGTGGGGCAGATTTTAATGTTTCACTTACAACAGGTAACTCTTTTGATATAGGAGATAATAAACTTGGATATTCTGCTTCGTTATCATATCGTAATGAAACGACGTATTATGACGAGTATATAGATAATCAGTCTTTTAGAAAGAATCCTGATACTTCTATATTGGAGCTTGATACAGATAGAACTCAATTAGGAGAACGTGGAGAAAACAACGTTCTTATAAGTGCTTTAGGAGGACTTTCTTATAAAACAGACCGTTCAAAATATAAACTTAATGTGCTACATATTCAAAATGGAGAATCGGGTGCCTCACTTCTTACTAGAGTAAATAGAATAGGAACTAGTAATAGAAGTATAAGAGATGCACTTATCTACACAGAACGTTCAATTACTAATGTATTGTTAAGCGGAAAACATACTAACAAGGATGCTTCTTGGACCACAGAATGGAAATTATCTCCTACAGTGACTAATGTAGATGATAAAGATTTTAGAGTAACACCATTTGTTGTAAATGAGGATACAGGTGAACTAGCAATAAGTCCTAGTGAAGCTGGAGATGTATCTCGCTTTTGGAGAGAACTAGATGAGTACAATATCGCAGGAAAATTAGATTTAACTCGTAAACACACTTTTTTTGAAAAAGATGCGAAGTTAAAATTCGGATTAGCATCTACGTATAAAGATCGTGAGTTCCGTACGCAACGTTTTTCGCTACCATTTACAGGTATTACTAGTGATGTGTTAAATGGAGATCCAGATGCGATTCTAAACGACTTTCCTTATAATGCAGATGATGAAGCTGGTTTCTTTGTAAGACAGGATTCTAATGAAAATGATCAATTCGATTCAAATGCATACATAGGAGCTTTATATGTTTCTGAAGAGTTCAGGCCTAGTGATTGGTTTACGGCTATTTTAGGTCTTAGGTATGAGAAGTTTCAACTTCGTTATACGGGTATAGATCAGATGGATACGGTGTTTGATAATCAGTTGTTATTAGATAAAAACGACTTTTTTCCTTCGGCAAACTTAATTTTTAATGTAGATGAAGAAGGTAATAATAAATTAAGAGTTTCTTATTCTCGTACAACAGCAAGACCTTCTTTTAAGGAGGCATCAGGAGCTCAAATATTTGACCCTATAAATGGACAAATTTTTAACGGGAATGTAGATTTACAACCTTCATATATCAATAACTTTGATTTTAGGTATGAGATCTATGGACAAGAAGACAAGATTTTAGGTAGTGGTGATTTTCTTGCAATAAGTAGTTTTTATAAGACGTTTAAGGATCCTATAGAAATTGCTTTTTTTGCAACAGCAACAGATCAGGTTCAACCTCTAAATCTTGGAGATGCTGTTGTGTTCGGTTGGGAATTAGAGTTTAGAAAGAATCTTGGTTTTATAGGTTTAAGTAATTTCTCTTTTAATGTTAACACTTCTATCATTGAGTCTAATGAAACCTTTAGTGATGATGAGAGAGAGTTAAGAACAAATACATTAAGAGATGGGGAGACTTTAGGAAGCGGACGTCAGTTGCAAGGACAATCGCCTTTCTTACTTAATGCAGGTATTGCGTTTAGCGATGACGAATCAGGATGGAAGTCTGGTCTTTTTTACAATGTTCAAGGAGAAACTTTGCAAATTGTAGGGGCTGGAGAGATTGCAGATGTATTTACATTACCTTTTAATGACCTTAAGTTTAATATATCTAAAAGCTTCGGAGAAAATAAAAATCAAACGGTTAGTTTTAAAGCAGGTAATTTACTTAATGATGATCGTGAGAGTGTTTTCCAATCTTTTGGTGCAGAGGATCAATTATATTCACGATGGAGTCCTGGTCGTGACTTTAGCTTGAGCTATAGCTTAAAGTTCTAATTGTACATTATTGTAAATTTGTATTATAAAAGGTCTCCTGTTAGGGAGATCTTTTTGTTTTTAATTTGAGGCAAACGCTTTCGCGAAAGCGTATTTATTTTTAAAATATTTACCTATTAGTACTTACAATGCGCGTGTCTTTATCTTTCCAAGTATGGACAGCAGCAATGCTAGAGTTGTTGTAATTTACTTCTGTTAGTTTGTCATTAGACCAGAAAAACCAAGTACCTACTTTTTTCCCAGCATTATATTGTGCTTCTGCGGTCTTGTTTCCTTCTCGATTATAACTTATCCATTTTCCAGTAAGCTTACCATCATTTGTAAAAAAACCTTTTTGACTTATTACTCCGTTATCAAAATATAATGTAGCCTCAATTACATTACCATTCTTTATATATGTATCTTTCATTAATTCTTCTTGAGCCTGTATTGTTAAAAAGCTAAAAAAAGCTACTACAAATAATCCTATCGTTTTCATATCAAATCTTCTTTTATCATTATTGATAATAAAATTATGAAAAATATTTACATAAAAAAAATATTTACGTAACATTTTTTTTACATTAAACAAATAAGTATATGTTATTCAATTATTTACAATATTAAAAAACATAAACAAAAATCATTATAACAGTCTATATTTAATAATTATCTAATATTAAGTTTACACAAAAGAAAAAACTGTTTTTGATATTTGGAACTCCTTATAACAGGGGCATTTCATTTATATTTGTTTTTGTCAACCATATTTTGAAATCCAAGGCTGCTCATATGAGCAGCCTTGTTTTTTGGCTTAAATGTAACATAAAATTAACGTTAAGTTAATATTGGTATTTGTTATTTAGCGACGAAAAAAACTGATATAAATGAACATCAGATTTCCTACTATTCTCGTGCTTATTTGTATCATAATATCAAATACAAATAAGTGTCATTCTCAAGAAATTATAGATTCAACATTTGGAAAAGGTATTTTTAATGTGATTTCTAAGGACAGTTCTTGGAGTATGAAATTTACAGCACGTTTACAATTCCTATCTTCTTCTATCTTAGATGCAGATAACACTGAATCAAATACTATAGATCAAAATTTTTCGGTAAGAAGAGCTCGCTTAAAATTTGATGGATTTGCTTTTAAGCCAAATTTTAAATACAAAATTGAATTAGGACTTAGTAATCAAGATATTTCTGGCGGATCTGACTTTACTAGTAACACCCCTAGAATTATCTTAGACGCTTTTATTATGTGGAATTTCTCCCCTAACTGGGAGTTATGGGTAGGTCAAGCCAAACTGCCCGGTAATATAGAAAGAGTCGTTTCTTCTGGTGACCTACAATTTGTAGATCGCTCTATACTCAATCGTAATTATAATATTGATCGTGATCTAGGTATACAGGTACGCCACAAAAACAAAATAGGAGATACCTTTATAATAAGAGAAAAAGTAGCAATCTCTCAAGGTGAGGGACGTAATATCACTCAAGGAAATCAAGGTGGATTACAATATACGGGACGACTAGAATTTCTACCTTTGGGAGAGTTTACAAGTAAAGGAGATTATTCTTCTAGTGATTTAAAACGTGAATCCACTCCAAAACTAATGATTTCTGCCACTTATGATCATAACAATAATGCTGTACGTTCTCGCAGCAACATAGGTGATTTTATGTTTTTAGACGATGGGTCTTTATTTGAAACAAATATCAATACTCTTTTTGCAGATGCTATTTTTAAATATAAAGGGTTTTCTTTTCAAGGAGAATATGCTTCTCGCTCTTCAGACAATCCCATCGCATTAAATGAAGATGGCACTGAGACAGGTGACGTTGTTAATGTAGGAAACTCTATCAATCTCCAGGCAGGTTATTTATTACCTAGCAACATAGAATTCTCTAGTCGATATACAATGATTCGTCTTGACAATATCGCTGGAGGCACAGATACATCTCAATATACATTGGGAGTTTCAAAATATATTGTAGGTCATAAACTTAAAGTGCAATCTGATCTAAGTTATACAGCTATTAATGGAAAAGAAAATAACTGGATGTTTAGAGCGCAACTAGATGTACATTTGTAAAATATATAGTTAATATTAAGGTAACACAAATTTAAAAATAGAATACAACATTTGTACCAAGTAAATAGAATATAATTTATGGATAATCTTTACATCTTAATGGTGGGGGCACTTATAGTGCTAGCTGTTTTTGATATTATCGTAGGTGTTAGTAATGACGCTGTAAACTTCCTAAACTCGGCTATCGGATCTAAGGCAATTAACTTTAGAACTATAATGATTATCGCCAGTTTGGGTATTTTTATAGGAGCCGTATATTCTGGGGGTCTTATGGAAGTTGCTAGGAAAGGTATTTTTGTTCCTGGTCAGTTTCATTTTGATGAGATAATGGTCATTTGTATGGCTGTTATGATAGCAGATATACTACTACTAGATTTTTTTAACACCCTAGGTTTACCTACTTCTACTACGGTATCTATTGTATTTAATTTACTTGGAGCAGCTGTAGTAATGGCAATCATTAAGATTACTGGAAATGATAGCGAAACATTAGCAGATATCTGGACATATATCAATTCTGAAAAAGCATTAGAAATTATAGGTGGCATTCTACTTTCTGTAGTTATTGCATTTAGTATAGGGGCGATTGTTCAATATATATCTCGTTTGATTTTTACATTTAATTACGAGAAAAAAATAAAAAACTTCGGAGTTATATTTGGAGGTGTTGCACTTGCTGCAATTACTTATTTCATCTTTATGAAAGGTTTAAAAGGAACTCCTCAGTACAAAGAAATTAAAGGAATACTTGAAGGAAATGAGATCTATGTAATGATAGGTAGTTTTATATTCTGGACTGTTTTCTCTTATGTTTTTGAAAAAATATTTAAAAAGACTGTTCTTATTGTTGTTATTGGCGTGGGAACTTTTGGTCTTGCCCTTGCATTTTCTGGTAATGATCTTGTAAATTTTATAGGTGTGCCAATGATGGGTTGGCATTCATTTGAACTTTGGTCTAAGTCAGGAATTGCAGCATCTGAATTTTTAATGGGAGATCTTGATAAAAAAGTACCTGCAGAACCAGTCATCCTTTTTATTGCTGGTGCCATTATGGTGGTTACACTATGGACTTCTAAAAAAGCTCGTACTGTTGCAGATACAGAAATAGGGCTTTCTCGTCAAGACGAAGGAAAAGAAAAATTTAAACCTAATGCGTTATCAAGAGGTGTTGTAAGAGGGGTTACTGTTTTAAATAACGGTTTAAGAGCAATACTTCCCAAAGGAACACTAGATGCTATTAATTCAAAATTTGAAAAACCTTTAATAGATTTGCCGAGATCAAAAGGTTATGAGCTTCCAGCTTTTGATCTTATTAGAGCTTCTATCAATCTAGTGGTAGCTGGTATATTAATATCTATCGCAACTTCTATGAAATTACCACTTTCTACTACCTATGTAACCTTTATGGTAGCAATGGGAACTTCTCTTGCAGATCGTGCTTGGGGACGTGAGAGTGCTGTATATCGTGTAGCGGGTGTATTAAATGTTATAGGAGGATGGTTCTTTACAGCGTTCTCTGCATTTTGTGCTGCTGGAACATTAGCGTTCTTAATTCACTTAGGAGGACCCGAAGGTCGTTTTGGTGTCGTTGCACTCTTACTCGTAATTGCTGCTGTACTTTTAATTCGTAATTACCTTTCGCATAAAAAGAGTAGTGAGGCCGCAAAAGAAGAGTCTAACCTAAGTAAAGCAGAGAGTCAAACAATACAGGGAATTATTGAAGAAAGTGCAGATAATATTGCAAAAACAGTAAGCCGCACAAATAAAATTTATTCCAATGTACTCAAAGGACTTTCTAAAGGAAAAGTAAAAAGTCTTAAAAAGAGTCGTCAGGGTGTAGAAAAACTTAATGATGAGGTAGATGAACTGCGCAGCAATATCTTCTATTTTATTAAAAACCTTGAAGAAACAAGCTTACACGGATCTAATCTTTATATCCAAATTCTTGGATACCTAGAAGACATCACACAATCACTTGAATATATTGCAAAAGCAAGTTACAAGCACGTTAATAACAACCACAAGCCTTTACGTTTTAATCAAATACGTGATCTCCAAGAAATAGACAACAAACTAAGTGAATTCTTAGATGAAACTTCAGTAGCTTTTAGTGAACGTAACTATGATAAAATCGATATTCTTATTAGCAAAAAGAGAGAGCTATATGATAATGTTACCGAAAAAATACAAAAACAAGTAGAGCGCACACGTACTGAAGAATCAAGTCCAAAAAACACAACACTTTACTTTGGATTATTGCTAGAAACTAAAGATCTTATTGAAGAGATTATGAATCTTTTAGAGCTATATAGCACAGAAAATACATAATCACAAACTCCTATTGACATTTTATATCTTTAAGACCCGATACTTTTCTATCGGGTCTTTTTAATATGATGCTTATGAATACGCTTTCGCGAAAGCAAAATGCTTCAAAAAAACACCTTAAAGAAGTAGCCATCGTTTTCTTAAAGCTAGGCTGCTTTGCATTTGGAGGTCCTGCAGCGCACATTGCTATGATGGAGTCTGAGATTATCCAAAAACGTAAATGGATGACTCGAGAGCATTTTCTAGATCTTATAGGCGCTACAAATCTCATCCCTGGACCTAACTCTACAGAGATGACAATGCATTGTGGTCACGAGCGCGCTGGTAAAGCAGGGTTATTTATAGCAGGACTGTGCTTTATATTTCCCGCTATCATTATCACAGGTATTCTCGCATATCTATATGTGCAATATGGGACGCTTCCTGAAGTTACTCCTTTTCTATTTGGTATAAAACCTGCGGTATTAGCTATTATTGGATCTGCAGTTTTTAAACTTGGCAAAAAAGCTGCAAAAACAACAGAGCTCATTATTTTAGGCCTTATAGTTCTTACTATATCGCTGCTAGGGGTTAATGAAGTGGTTGCATTATTAAGTGCTGGTGCTTTAGGAACCCTATACTTTTATATAAAAGCAAGCATAAATAACTCAACAAAGTCTATTGTACCCTTACCACTACTACTATCTTCATTACTTATAAAAACACCCGCTATAAAGGTTTTTATAACTTTCTTAAAAGTAGGTGCTATTTTATATGGAAGTGGCTATGTGCTTTTTGCATATCTCGATGCAGAGCTAGTGACTCGTGGCTGGCTCACTCGTACTGAACTTATAGATGCTATTGCTGTAGGACAATTTACTCCAGGACCTGTATTATCTACCTCTACATTTATAGGATATCAACTCTCAGGATTTTGGGGAGCGATAGCTGCAACAACAGGTATCTTTTTACCATCCTTCATTTTTGTACTATTACTCAACCCAATCCTTCCTAAATTGCAAGGCTCTAAGATATTTAGATACTTTCTTGATGCTGTTAATGTAGCTGCAGTTGCAGTAATGCTAGCTGTACTCATCACAATGGGAAAAGAGACATTAGTAAACTGGCAAGCAATTTTTATTGCGCTTCTTAGTGCCTTTTTTGTTTTTTCAAAATGGAAACTCAATGTGATGTGGCTCATTCTAGGAGGTGCCTTTTTGGGATATCTTTTAGTCACCTTATTTTAAAGCAACTCATTAAAAAACCCAAACTCTTTTAAGAATTTGGGCTTATATATGTTATGTAAGGGGTTTCTAATTCTTTTATGAATATAAAAGAATGGGATTTTACTCTAATTTATGGTAGGTGAGCAAATACCTCCACTACAGAATCCTGTTGGTCAATGTGAGAAGCCTGTAAGACAAGCAAAGTCATTAGTGACTGAATCACAAGTCTCAAGACACTCTGTTAAAGAACCTCCTAAGATATTCTTCTGAGCATTTTTGTTTAATTCCTTAACCCTTTGAATTTTCAAAATGTTGTTCATAATAATAAAGTTGTATTAGTTAAAATAATTCTATCAATAACAGTTATTGACTCTTTAAAGACGGCTCTATGTCGTTTGTAGTGGGTAATTGATTTCTTGTTAATTTTGAATTCTATGAACTCAAAAGAAATTTTCACTTTCGCACTTGGATTAGAAGATCCTTGGTTTATTAAAGAGATTACGTTTGACAAGTCAAATTCT
>CALKZS010000046.1 GCA_938002835.1 uncultured Dokdonia sp.
TGGATTGATACCCTTTGTCTGCTTTTAACGGAATGTATTCTGGTAGATCTGCTGTATTCAAGACTTCTTCTAAATTTGCTATTTCATTAGTGCTCGCTTTTGTGGTTAGCACTCCTAATACTAAGCCTTCATTATCTGTGACGTAATGCTTTTTGTAACCAAATCGGTATTTCCCACCCTTTTTTAACCACGAAGCATCTTTATCTACACTATCTGCATATTCTTTAGTAACAACAATCTCTTCTTCATCTTTTCTGTCCTCTGTTACTTTATGAGTTGTCTTTCCTTTAGGTTTTAAAGGAGTATCAATAACACTAGCATCGATTATAGCTCCTGTTTTTACGATTATTTTGTGAGCCTCTAGTTGTCTATTGATTTCTTTAAAAAGAGGCTCATAAACTGTTGCTTTAAAATGGTAATAATTGGACGCCAATCTATAAGTGTATTTATTTGTGTGAAAAATGTACGTTTGATCTTACGAGAACGTATATCACAAATACTATCGGCTAAAGAGGGGTGTTGTACTAGTTCCATAAAAAAAAGATACAAAATGTATCCAATTTAAATAAGCCCTTGCAACGGTCTCAAATAGAGAAATGACAATAAACTTCCTTGTCTAAGTAGTTCTTTTCCAAAGGATTGATCGAATTTCTTTTTTAAAAGAGTGATTTGTGTGTCTACAAGTCTCTTCATAAAGGGTCTTATCTATACATAGGACGTACTTCTTTGCCAAAGAAATAAGAAACGAGTACGAGTATAAGTCCTATAAGTGCTTGCGTGATATCGTGACCTGCATAATAGTGAGCAGCAGCAGCGAGTGTGATATCTATAAAAAATCCTGCATAGGCCCATTCTGTAAGCCACGGAATACCTCTCCATAAAATCATTATTACACCACAAACTTTTAGAATAGCAAGAGGAATTACTATGTATGTAGGGTAGTGCAATGCTTCGAAAAAACCTTTAACCATTTCTGGATTTCTAAAATACATTTGAGCAGAATAGATCATTAATGCACAAAGTAATACTGTTGCGGTCCAATAAATAATGCGTTGCGCCTTCATAGTAGGTTTTATGTTGATTTCTGTAGGTAGTCACTATTGTGACTAATTGTTTACAGAATTTAAATATTAAAAATCATTTAGGTATACCTCCCTAAAACAATTTCCATAAATCGTTCTTCCTGTGTTTCTTTACCTTCCCAATTGTTATAGTCTGGTTTTATCATTTGATTAATAAACTGTGTTGCTTCATCACTAGATCCTATGGTTTCTAGTTGGCTCAAAACACGATTATAATCTTGAGGGCTTTCATTAAAGAGGTGTTTTATAAAAGAGAGTTTGTCATTTAATCCTATTTTTAGACTTCCGCTTTTTAGTTTGTCATTAAGATTTTTAGGTTTTTCATCTAGTGAGGCTTCTTTGGGTTCAAAAACAGGCATTTTGCCGTATTCATTTTCTATTTCAAAACTGTCGTTTTTAACAATTTCAGGCTCTTTGGGAATAATAGACTCGATAACTTTATCAATATCTGCGGCTTCTGGAGACATTTCTGGCCACATATCTTTTATTTTTTCAATTACAGGCTCGTGTACAGGAGGCTCTTCATTAAATTGAGTTCCATCGGGTCTATATTGGTCTTGTTCTGTCTTATTTGACTCAGAAAACCGTGCTTGATTTTCGGCAAGTATTTGCGCAGGTGTTTTTTCTGGAGGAGATACAGTAGTTGTTTTTGGTTCTACAATACTTTTTTCTTTCATTGATTGCTCTACAGTATTTATCCCTATAGTGGGCATACCAGATTGTTCTAGCTTCTCTGCATATGCAAGAACCGTTAGTTTTTCGTGCAACTCTCTAGCTTTAATGGCAATATCATTATAGCTAGTATTGTCTTTCAGTTGTAAAATTTTATGAGCGAGGCTTATAAGTTCTGACTTAATGGATTTCTTCATAATTTTAAAATCTGTACAGTAGTTGTGTAGGTTTTTACATATTTTTACTGTAGATCAGTATCTAATAGATATGGTCTCATTTAATTCTAGAAAAGTACAAAATGTTTCTTGAAAATACGGTAAATCACAAAGAGCAATTTGGCTGGATAGAAGTCATTTGTGGATCTATGTTTTCTGGTAAAACAGAAGAACTTATTCGTCGTTTAAAACGTGCGCAATTTGCAAAACAAAAAGTAGAGATCTTTAAACCTGTAGTAGATGTTCGTTATGATGAAGAGATGGTCGTCTCTCACGATAGTAATGAGATACGATCTACACCAGTTCCTGCAGCAGCAAATATTCCTATTCTAGCAGATGGTTGTGATGTAGTAGGTATAGATGAAGCACAATTTTTTGATGATGAGATTGTAAAAGTTTGTAATGACCTTGCAAATAGTGGTGTACGTGTTATTGTCGCAGGACTTGATATGGACTTTAAAGGAAATCCTTTTGGACCTATGCCAGCACTTATGGCAACTGCAGAGTATGTGACTAAAGTACACGCTGTATGTACTCGCACAGGGAACCTTGCACAATACAGCTATCGTAAAGCTCAAAATCAAGATATTGTTATGTTAGGAGAGATAGATGAGTACGAACCCCTCTCTCGAGGAGCATATTATAAAGCTATTTTAAGAGATAGACTGCGCAAAATCAATGTTCAAGAGTCTAAAGAAATTACACCAGATAAAAATCAATCAACCTCTCAAGATATTACCTAAATGACTGGAACACGTTTAGAAATAGACCTTAACGCTCTGCGACACAACTATGCATATATGCGTAGTAAGATTGCGAGAGGTGTAAAAATGATGGGTGTTGTAAAAGCATTTGGTTATGGAAGTGAAGCTGTTGCAGTTGCGCTTGAACTAGAAACATTAGGAATAGATTATTTTGCTGTGGCATATGCTCCAGAAGGAGTTGTGTTAAGAGATGCAGGAGTACAAACCCCTATTTTAGTATTACATCCACAACCCGATAATTTTGAAGCAATAGTATCCCATCATCTAGAACCTAGTTTATATAGTCATAGAGTATTATCTATTTTTTCTGAATTTATTAAAGAAAAAAAACTATCTAATTATCCTGTTCATCTAAAGTTTAACACTGGACTCAACCGTTTAGGGTTTTTGGCAAGTGATATTGAGGTGGTTTTAGATCGCTTTCGCGAAAGCGCACTCCTTAAAGTACAATCTATTTTCTCACACTTAGTAGCTAGTGAAGATCTAACCGAAAAAGATTTTACAAGACAACAGATTTCAGATTTCAAGCTACTTTCTAAACAATTTATTTCAGGTTTAGGATATGTACCTTTTTTGCACGAGACCAACACTTCTGGAGTTATTAATTATCCCGAAGCGCACTTTGATTGTGTACGTGTAGGAATAGGGCTCTATGGCTATGGTAACACCCCAGAAGAAACAAATAACTTACAACCCGTTGCAAGGCTTAAGTCTGTCATCTCTCAATTACATCATTTAGAAAGTGGAGAATCTGTAGGTTATAACAGAGCTTTTGTGGCAGAAGGAAATATAGTAACTGCAACATTACCTATAGGTCACGCAGATGGAATTTCTAGAGCATTGGGTAATAGTGTGGGTTGTGTTACTATATCAGGTAAAACAGCTCCTATTATAGGGAATGTCTGTATGGATATGCTTATGGTAGATGTAACAGGGATAGAATGTCAAGAAGGGAGTGAAGTAGAGTTTTTTGGAACAAGTAGCAATGCAGAAACTTTTGCTCAAAAAACAAACTCGATATCCTATGAAGTGCTTACTTCTATAGGTCAAAGGATAAGACGGTATGTTATTGAACTTTAAGTCTTAACTTTTTGTTAAGGGAATGTTTTTTAGTAACTTTAGACATCTATTAAATTAAACCAAAGAAAAATGTTAAAAGAATTTAAGAACTTTATTATGACGGGTAACGTCATAGATCTAGCTGTGGCAGTTATTCTAGCAGGAGCTATTGGGCTAGTTATCAACGGATTTGTGTCTGATGTAATGATGCCTATTGTAGGCCACTTTGCTGGAGGTGTAGACTTCGCAGAGCTAAAAGTAATACTTGACCCTGCTATCGCAGCAGATGAAGCCGCAGGTATTGCAGCAAAACCAGAAAATGCAATATTGTATGGTAAATGGATTAATGCTATCATTAATTTAATCATTGTAGGATTTGTACTATTTATGATGGTAAAAGCATACAACAAGACTAAAAAGCCAGTTGAAGAAGCTCCAGCAGAAGATCCAGGACCATCTGAGATTGATCTTCTTACTGAGATTAGAGATGCTCTTAAAAAATAATTGACCTATACTCGATAATAGTCGAGCAACCGCTACATTATTGTAGTATCATTCTAAACCACTCTGTTATCTAGCAGGGTGGTTTTTTTATAAAACAAATAAAGCAAAAACACATTGTTATATATATAACAAACAATTATAGGTTTAACAAGTTGTTAATCCGTAATTCCGCACTACATTTGAAGCATTGTAATAAAGGCTCATAATTAGGGCTATGATTGAGAATAATTTTAAAGTAATATAATGAAAGTAGCAGTAGTAGGAGCCACTGGGATGGTGGGCCAAGTGATGTTAAATGTTCTAGCAGAACGTAATTTTCCCATTACAAAATTAATTCCTGTAGCGTCAGAACGTTCCGTTGGAAAAAAAGTAACGTATAAAGATAAAGAGTATACCATTCACTCAATGGCAGATGCTATTGCAGCAAAGCCTCAGATTGCTATTTTTTCTGCAGGGGGAAATACTTCTTTAGAATTTGCTCCTAAATTTGCTGAAGTGGGAACAACAGTGATCGATAACTCATCTGCCTGGCGTATGGATCCTACTAAAAAATTAGTAGTTCCCGAGATTAATGCATCGTCGCTTACTAAAGAAGATAAGATTATTGCAAACCCAAACTGTTCTACCATACAGATGGTATTAGCAATGTCTCCTTTACATAGAGATTACGGTATCAAACGTCTTGTGATTTCTACCTATCAATCTATTACTGGTACAGGGGTTAAAGCAGTACAACAATTAGAAAACGAATATGCTGGTGAGAAAGGAGATATGGCATATCCATACCCTATACACCGTAATGCGATACCAGCGTGTGATGTTTTTCAAGATAATGGATACACAAAAGAAGAGCTCAAGCTTGTTAATGAAACTCAAAAAATTCTAGACGATCGTTCTATAGCTGTAACAGCTACGGCTGTACGTATCCCTGTTGTAGGAGGTCACAGTGAGTCTGTAAATGTTGAGCTAAATAAGCCTTTTGAAGAAAAAGATATACGTCAGGTGCTAAGCGCAACATCTGGAGTTACTGTACAAGATAATCCAGATACAAATACATACCCAATGCCTATCTATGCAGAAGGCAAGAATGATGTGTTTGTAGGTCGTATACGTCGTGATTATTCTCAAGAAAACACACTCAATATGTGGATTGTATCAGACAACCTGCGCAAAGGAGCAGCCACAAATGCCGTGCAAATAGGAGAGTATCTTATAGAAAATGGTCTAGTGTAAATAGCCAGCCATATGCATATCATCTTTTAATGATTTATATAGATTATTAAAAGATTGAAATTATTATTTTAAAGCTGAACAATACACTTATTGTTTAGCTTTTTTATTTTAAATGATTATTTTCATTATAAACATCTTTACTTAGAAATGTAAACAGTGTTTTGAATCTTTTAATCAATTTAAAGAACCTTTCTATTGAGTTACTTGGGAGAATATATATTAAACTGGAAATAGGTGGGGTAAACAAAAACAAAAAAATGAATAAAATATTAATATCAATTCTTTCAATACTATTATTGGTTAGTTGCAAACCAGAAACAAAATCTAAAGAAGAAAAATTTTGGAATTGGGTTTCTACAAACAAGATTGAACTCGAAAACTTCATTAATTCTGATCAGAAAGATTATACAATATATAATCAATTAACAAAAGAAATCAAAAAATACAATTCAATTCTTTTTCCAGAAATGACATTAACCCAAAAAAATGAAGTTGTTCTAATAATTACACCTGATGGAATGTCAGAAGGTATTTTACCTACTGAAAAATTATATAATTCTAAACCTGAATTAGATAATTGGGTGATCAAAAAATTTAGACAGCCATCAGATGAAGTTGGATTAAATTATGAAGGGCTGGAATATCCAAGTTCAGACATTGAAATTATTCCAGAATTTGATAAAGAAAGGGAAAAAGTAAATATTCAAATCTATATTAGAAATATGAGCATTGATAAAGAAAAATATCAAATATTATCATTTCTTTATCTTGATCACATTCTTGGAGAATATAATACAATTACTAGAATTGGACATATAGATTTTTATAATTTAGAAAAAAATAAAAAGATTGATAATGCAATTTCCATCCTAAAATTAAGAAAGTTAATAGAAAAAGAATTCAGTACTCTAGAATAATTAAAAGTCTAGATTGTAATCTATTATGTCTTAAAACGTCTAAAAACACTAACACAACCAAATTTCTATTATATGAAAATAGTTAATATTATATTACGAGTAGCTCTAGGAGGTCTGCTTGTTGTTTTCGGATTAAATAAGTTTTTAGGATTTATGCCAGATTTTGAATTTGGAACTTATCTAGGAGCAAAAAACTTTTTTGATTCATTAACAGCAACGGGATATATGTGGCCATTAGTTGGAGGTCTTGAGATTACCGTTGGTGTCCTTCTCATTATTAAAAAAGCAATGCCCGCAGCATTGCTCGCATTACTTCCTATATCTATCAATATTGTGTTATTTCACGCAGTTTTAGATCCTCCGCATATTGGCCCAGCATTAGCTGTAGCATTATTAAATGCATATTTTATTTATATAAACAGGACATACTATAAGCCTTTAATTAAGGCATAAGCTTTAAATAATTAGTAATAACCCACTTGTAAAGAGTGGGTTTTCTTTTTTTAATCATTAATCTTTTCTTAACGTTTGTTGTTTAATGAGGGATACTCGTTATTTTTGAGAAGAGTACGCTTTCGCGAAAGCGTATACAACACAAAGAAACCTCATTTAAAACAAGCTAACTATGAAAAAAATAGTTTTACTAGCATTTGCGGCAATAGCCTTATTTTCGTGTGAAGAAAAAGAGACAAAAAGTTCTAAAAAAGAAATAGCAGTGACTTATACAAACACTAAAAAAGTAGATACCGTAGATACTTATTTTGGAATAGATGTAAAAGATCCATACCGTTGGCTTGAAGACGATCGTAGTGAAGAAACAATGGATTGGGTAAAACGTGAAAATGTAACCACCCAAGAGTATCTTAAAAACATACCTTTTAGAGCAGCCTTAAAAGACCGTCTCTCTACCTTATGGAATTATGAGAAAGTAGGTTCTCCCTTTAAAGAAGGAGAGTATACGTATTTCTATAAAAATGACGGATTGCAAAATCAATACGTAATCTATAGATACAAAACAGGTGAAGATCTTTCTACAGCGCAAGTATTTTTAGATCCAAATACGTTTGCAGAAGATGGCACAGTCTCTCTTGGAGGTGCAAGTTTTTCTAAAGATGGAAGTATACTCGCATATTCTATATCAGAAGGCGGAAGTGACTGGAGAAAGGTGTTAATAATGAACACCGAGAAAAAAGAAATTATAGAAGACACTATTATAGATGTAAAATTCTCTGGAATGTCTTGGTATAAGAATGAAGGTTTCTATTATTCTAGTTATGATAAACCTAAAGGGAGCGAGCTATCTGCAAAAACAGATCAACATAAAGTATATTATCATAAACTTGGTACACCACAGTCTGATGATAAACTCATTTTTGGAGGTACCGCAGCTCAAAAACATAGATACATTGGAGGAAGCGTGACAGAAGATAATAACTACCTTCTTATTAGTGCTGCAAACTCTACATCTGGAGGAAAGTTATTTATAAAAGATCTCACAAAACCTAATAGTGATTTTGTAGCAATACTCGATCACGAAAAATCAGATAGTTATGTTATAGAAAATGTAGGTAGTAAACTTTTTATAGCAACTAACCTCGATGCGCCTAATATGCGTATTGTGACTGTAGATGCATCAAACCCTACTCCAGATAACTGGGTAGATTTTATACCAGAGACAGAAAATGTATTGAGCCCTAATACTGGAGGAGGTTATTTCTTTGCAGAATATATGGTAGATGCTGTATCAAAAGTAAAGCAGTATGATTATGATGGTAATCTAGTGCGTGAAGTGGAGTTGCCAGGAGTGGGCAGTGTAGGAGGTTTTGGTACAAAAAGAGAAGAAAAAGAGTTGTATTATAGTTTTTCAAATTATAAAACACCAGGAAGTGCTTACAAGTATGATATAGAAAAAGGCACCTCAGAGTTGTTTATAAAGCCTGCGATAGATTTTAATCCAGATAATTATGAGAGCAAGCAAGTTTTTTACAATTCAAAAGATGGCACAAAAATACCTATGATTATTACCTATAAAAAGGGAACAGAGCTCAATGGTAAAAACCCAACAATACTATATGCTTATGGAGGATTTAATGTAAGTCTTACACCAAGCTTTAGTATTGCAAATGCCGTGTGGATGGAACAAGGAGGTGTGTATGCTGTCCCTAATTTACGTGGAGGAGGAGAATATGGTAAAGAATGGCACGACGCAGGAACAAAGCTTCAAAAACAAAATGTCTTTGATGATTTTATTGCTGCGGCAGAATATCTTATAGATAATAAGTATACATCAAAAGAATATTTAGCTATACGAGGAGGTTCTAATGGAGGACTACTTGTAGGCGCGACAATGACACAACGACCAGACTTAATGCAAGTGGCACTTCCAGCAGTTGGAGTGATGGATATGTTGCGTTATCATACATTTACAGCTGGAGCGGGTTGGGCATATGATTATGGCACAGCAGAAGATAATAAAGAAATGTTTGAATACTTAAAAGGATACTCTCCAGTACATAATGTAAAAGCAGGAACCTCATACCCTGCAACATTAGTAACAACAGGAGATCACGATGATCGTGTGGTCCCTGCACATTCTTTTAAGTTTGCAGCAGAGTTACAAGAAAAACAAGCAGGAGATGCTCCTGTATTAATTCGTATTGAGACAGATGCCGGTCACGGTGCAGGAACACCTGTATCTAAAACCATAGAACAGTTTGCAGATATTTATGGATTTACACTATATAATATGGGATTTGAGGTACTTCCAGAAAAGGTGAGAAAAGATATTAAGGGATAAAAAATAGTTAGTTTTTATATTCTTGCTTTCGCGAAAGCGTATAACACCTTATTTTTAGCTTTTATGAAAATGATATAATGAAGAACAAACCCACATTTGGAGTAATAGGAGGAGGTAGTTGGGCAACGGCCATTGTAAAAATGTTGTCAGAAAATCTTGATACAATAGGGTGGTATATGCGCAGCAATTATGTGCTTGAGCATATAAAACGTGAGCAGCATAACCCAAGTTACTTAAGTTCTGTAGAGTTTCATACAGAACAATTAATACTCAGTAATGATATTAATGAGATTGTGTCTTATGCAGATGTACTCATATTTGCAGTGCCATCTGCTTTTGTAGGTAGTGAGCTCAAAAACTTAACAGCACCTTTAGAAGGAAAGATCATTATTTCTGCTATTAAAGGGATTATGCCAGAAAGTGGGAAGTTAGTGGGAGACCATTTTCACGATGTATATAATATTCCATTTGAAAATATAGGTGTGATTGCAGGACCTTGTCACGCAGAAGAAGTTGCTTTAGAGCGTCTCTCATATCTCACAATCGCTTGTGCTAATGAGAAAAATGCAAAGTTAGTAGCAAAAGAGCTTTCTGGAGATTACATTAAATGCATTACCAGTGATGATATTGTAGGAACAGAATATGCTGCAACGCTTAAAAATATATATGCTATAGCAGCTGGCATTGCTCACGGACTTGGTTACGGAGATAACTTTCAAGCCGTATTAATGAGCAATGCGATACGTGAGATAAAACGTTATGTCAAGAAAGCGCATAAAGTAAAACGTGATATTAATAACTCTGCATATCTAGGCGATTTACTAGTGACAGGATATTCTGTTTTTAGTAGAAATAGGATGTTTGGTAATATGATAGGAAAGGGATATACTGTAAAAAGTGCACAGTTAGAAATGTCTATGATTGCCGAAGGATATTATGCTGCAAAAAGCTGCCTAGATCTTAACTTAAAACGTGAAAAACAAGCTCGTATTCCTATTATAGAAGCAATACATAGTATCTTATATGAAGGAAAAGATCCCAAAAAAGTATTTAAGAAGCTAACTGATAAGTTAGATTAAATTAAAAATGAATTTAGGAATACATTTGATATTATAAGAAAATCCTGTACATACAATACAGGATTTTCTTGTTATTTTAGTAAATATCATATTTATTATGAGAAAAATGATTCGAATATTTATTTATGTTATTCTATCGATTATTTCTTTAATAATAATTGTAAGGATAGTTAGTTATGTAGACTTCCCTAGAAATGTAGGCTTCCCTTTTTTAGGACACCTTAAAATTAGACAAATAGTTTTTATTTAGTTGTTCTTTGATGAAGAAGTTAACTTCTTCATCAAATCTTGATTTATGTTCTATGGGGCTTTTATTGCCCAGTGATTGATGTGGATGGTTATAGTTGTAATCTAGCCTCCATTGATCATTCAGTTTTTGTATCTGGCAGATATCATTAAAGTAATAAGCGTCCAGCACATCTTCTCTGTAATGTCTATTAAAGCGTTCTATATATCCGTTTTGCATAGGTTTACCTGGTTGTATGTATTTAATTTCGATAAAGTTTTTATCACACCAGTTGGTAAAT
>CALKZS010000047.1 GCA_938002835.1 uncultured Dokdonia sp.
ACACGATATTTTATAAGTGCTTCTTCAGAAAAGAATGATACCAAACTACTTGTTTTTGAGGCATAACGACCATCAATAGGAGAGATGGCTCTAAGTTGTGACGACGACATATGACGTGTTTTGATTAAGGGTGCAAATATAATGAGAAGTATACCTCTTTCCGAATTATATCAGATAAATAAGGTAATTTATAAAATACCTCTTGCTTTGATCTCTAGATATTTATTGATCGTATTTACCGTGAGATTTTCTGGTTTTGTGAGAATGGTTTGTATACCATATTTTTCAAGTGTTGTGACCATCACTTTTTTATCATACTCAGACTTTTGTGCTATGGTTTTATGATATACTTCAGGAATGGTAGTTGCTTTTTGGTTAATAAGGGTATCAAGTTCTGTATTCTCAAAGAAAATAACAACAAGTACGTGTTTTCGCGAAAGCGCTTTTAAATAGGGTAGCTGTCTCTCTAAACCAGAAATATGCTCAAAGTTTGTATATAATAATAGCAAACTGCGTTGTGAGATCTTGCGTTTTACTTGATTATATAATGTGCCATAATCACTATCTAAAAATTTTGTATTAATATTATATAAAACTTCTAGAATTGTCTGTAAATGTGTTTTTTTACTACTTGCGGGCAGGTGATTTTGTATGGTATTTGCAAAGGTGAGCATCCCTACTTTATCTTTCTTTTTGAGCGCGATATTAGAAAAAGCCAGTGTACTATTAATGGCATAGTCTAATAGGGTGAGACCTTTAAAAGGCATTTTCATTACACGGCTAGCGTCTATAATCGCATATACAGGTTGTGACTTTTCATCTTGATATTGATTTACCATCAGATTCCCACGCTTTGCAGTGGCTTTCCAATTGATCGTGCGAGCATCATCACCAGGAACATAGTCTTTAATTTGCTCAAACTCCATTGTATGTCCTATACGACGTATTTTTTTCATTCCTTGCAATGTGAGTTTATTATCAAGCGCAAGGAATGCATATTTTTTCATCTGTATAAATGAAGGATATACTTTTACCATCTGGTCTTTTTCAAAACGATAGCGACGTTTTACAAGGCTTATTTTTGTGTTTAGATAAATATTGAGATGTCCAAAGACATATTCACCACGTTCTGTAGGTCTTAAGAAATATGAGAAAGATGCCGATTGCCTTGCAGGTATTGTGATCTCTTTAGAAAAATCTCTTTTTTGAAACTGTACAGGTATTTCATCTATAATATCTGCATTTATTTGAAATGGATATTTATTGTGAATATGTACCGTGAGTTCATTTGCATCACTGTTAGAAAACTTCTCAGGAAGAGCGCGCTCTGCTATAATTCTTTTGCTTGCGCGAAAAAGTACTAAGGCATCTATAAAGAAAAGTAACACTAGTGCTAGCAACAATAAATTAGTAATACCAAATAACGGATTATACCAAAATGACAATAAATATAATACACCTAAAATTGCCAAACAATGGAATAGCCGTTTGCGTACAAAGAATTCCTTTATGAATCTGATGATTGCCAATGTGTTATCTTGGGATTTCTATAGATTGTACAATCATATCGATTACTTGCTCTGTAGTCATACCTTCCATCTCACGTTCTGGAGAGAGAATAAGGCGGTGACGTAACACGGGAATCACAGCACGTTTTACATCTTCTGGGATTACAAAATCACGCCCAGAGATAGCTGCAAAGGCTTTAGAGGCATTCATAATGGCAAGTGAAGCACGTGGAGAACCTCCTAAATAGAGATGAGGATGTGTTCTTGTCTTTACTACAATCTCTGCAATATAGTTTAAGATTTTTTCTTCTATAATTACCTTTTGTGTTTGTGTTCTAAAATGAGCCAATTTTTCTGGATTTAAAACAGCTTTAATAAGACCTTTAGGAGAACTTCCTTTGCGTTCGTGATGTGTTTTTAATATTGAAATCTCTTCTTGTAAAGAAGGATAATCTACTTTAATTTTAAATAAGAAACGATCTAATTGTGCTTCTGGTAACGCATAGGTTCCTTCTTGTTCTACAGGATTTTGCGTGGCAAGTACTACAAAAGGAGGTTGCATTTCATACTTTGTGCCGTCTATGGTAATTTGACGTTCTTCCATTGCCTCAAATAGCGCTGCTTGCGTTTTTGCAGGAGCACGGTTAATCTCATCAATGAGTACAATATTAGAAAATATAGGACCTGGTTTAAATTCAAACTCGCTCGTTTTCATATTGAGAATAGAAGTACCTAACACATCACTGGGCATTAAATCTGGAGTAAATTGTATTCTTCCAAACTCTGTATCAAGTGTTTTTGCAAATAGTTTTGCTGTTACTGTTTTTGCAATACCTGGCACCCCTTCTATAAGAACGTGTCCGTCAGACAGTAAGGCTACAATTAACAACTCTATAAACTCTTGTTGGCCTATAATAATTTTAGCGAGTTCTTCTCGTATAGAAGTAGCAGCAGCACTTAGCTCTTCTAATGGAATTCTATTTTGAAAATCCATTGTGTTTTCAGACTGCGTTTGAGTACTTTCTGATGTAGGAAGTACATTTTCTGTACCAGTTGTTTCTTCCTTATTATTTTGAGGTTCTTGTGGTGTATTCTCGTCCATTATTTCGAGGTTTTAAAATCTTCTATTCTTTTATTAAGCGTTGTTAAGTCATTTGCAGTTACTATAGACTTATTACGTATGGATACTATAAAATTGATAAGTAGTTTAGCCTCTTCCAGACTATTGTTACTTTTTCCAGCAAGGTTTGATATAAAAACATCATTTATTTTATTAGTATTGAGCCCATAATTACTTCGTATATATTCTAAAAAGTGATTGATCTGATGTGTTGAGATGCTTTTATGATCTTTTTTATCAAGATACATCCCCGCAATTGTTTTGGTAAATGCGAGTGTTTGGTTAGGCAATGGTTTTACAATAGGAACAGCACGTTGTTTTCTTCTTCCTTCAAAAATAACCCAAAGTAATGTACCAATGATGAGCATATAATATGCCCATTTTAAATATCGATTACTAAAAAATACATAGAGCGGACTTGTATAAACAGTTTTTCCATTATTATGATGATTATCCCATAGTAAAACATCATTAGTGTCTATATATGAAAGTGCATTTTGTGCATACGTATAGTTGTTTTCACGTAGCATAAAATAATTAGTAAAAGCATCGGGTAATAAGTGGATTATAATCTCGCCATCTCCAAAAGGTTGTTTTATGAAATTAACCTTTGGTTCAATAATTTTTGTAGTGTCTTTTGCTTTTGAAAAAGAAAACTCACCCAGAACTTTAGTATATAAGGTATCTACTTTAGAAAAATAACTTCCATCAATTTCAATATCTAAATAATATGGCAATTCTCTATGTAATTCAGGGTTTACAAGATTAACTAAAGGTTTATGCTCAAAGTTTTGATATTCGTAAATTGTGTTTATTTCTAAGTTAAGTGTATCCAGAATTGTTTGTCCTATACTTCTAGCACCTATAAAAATAGAATTACCTTCTGCTACCCAAGAAAGTAGTTTGTTAGATTCTGCTTCGTCAAAACTTATATAGTTATTTAAGAAAAAGTAAGTACTCTTTTCCAAATCATTATCTTCTGATAAAAACTCATAAGGAGGTTTATTTACTTCTTTAAACGTATTAAAAGCCCTCGTATCTTTTAAGGTATTATAAAGTACAAATGTGCCATACGGTATTTTATCAGAACGGGAGTAACTCTGACTCCAGTTTATATCTTCCTGTTTAGAAGATTCCAGATAGACTACAAGTGCAATAGCTGCAATTAATACAACTAATATTACCTTAAACGTTTTACTCATATCTGGTTGTTTAAGGTTTTAAAAGAAGACTCTGCTTTTGTAAAAGCATTTTTATCTACATCAAAATTGCCATACCATATATAATCATATATATCTGTTACTTTTATAAATTGTTTACGCATTTTGAGATCTGTAATCTCATAGATATAATCGTGATTCGTTTTTTGAACTTTCCAGTCTATAAGTTCTTTATTAGTGAGTGATTGTAATAAGAGTAAGTAATAAAAGCGCACTGCAAGACGATAATTACCGTTTGCTAGTGCTTTATCAATAAGTTGTTGTAAGTCGTGCCTTTGTATCAAAGCTTCATCGTCAGATAGTAAGGTCTCAGGAGCGTTTATTTTTTCCATCATTAAAGATCCAGTATCTATCTTTAAAAATACCCAAACAATAAACCCTATAAATAATACAAGTAATATGTATGGTAAATAACCTATGATAAAAGACAAGATACCTTCTGCAGGGACACCATCCAGTAACCAATCAAAAAAACGATAATAAAGGTCACTCAGTTTTCGCTTAAAGCGTGTCCACCAGTTATCTTCAGGCAATTCTTCTTTATAATTAAAATCATTATCGCTCTTATAATCTTGTATTTTTTCTTTATCTAGTAACGTAGTGGTTATATCACTGTCGTCATATGATAGTACTTCTCTTGGGTTTTGATATGTATCAATTATGGGTTGTGTTTCAACTTCTGTTATTTCAAATTCGTCTTGACCTAAATTTTTATCAATTTCTTGTATAGGATATGCTTTCGCGAAAAGCGAACACATTACAAACAATAAGAATATTAAAGTTTTATACATTTTTATATTCCTATCTGATCTACTTGATTAAGACTTCCAGACTGTGTTTTACGTTCACTTAAATTAAAATAAATGAAGTTGATACATACAGCTAGGATTACATATAAAATATAACCAGCTGCAGAAGCAATTGTTTGCAGTACTAGATAAACACCATCAAATAAATCGGCAGGATTACTAATAGAACCTGTTTGGATAGAAGAAAAGGTTTTTATAAATGTATATATTACAACTGGTATTTGAAATACTGAGCTTATGAGCCCAACAAGAATACCAATAATTATCAAAGTAAAAAAAGTGATCCACCATTCGTCTTTGATAAGTTTTCCGCTTTTTTTAAAGCTACTAGTTAAGGTAGCACCTTCTTCATTAATTAAAACAGGATATATTACTGTAAATCTAACGTAGAAGTATGCCATAGCTACTAATGTTATCATTATAAATAAAAGGCCTAATGGCCATATTCCAGAACTAAAACTATAAAAAACTAATATAAGAGGTATAAAAATGATAGCTAATATTATAAGGGCATTTAAAAAAGATAACCCTATAAGAGATCCTATCTTATTTTTAATTTTATCAGATATTGAAGTAGTATCTGGGACATCTCCTTTTTCTATATATGCTTTCATATATTCAGAAACACTTCCATATAACATTGCATTATAGATAAGTACTGTTATAGTTAAGGCAATTAGACTTATAATAATTTCTGTTATATTCTCACCAGAAGAATTAATTCTTGTAAAGTCAAGACCTGAACTATTTTTTGCATAAAATCCAGCAGCAACAAGAAGTATTATAAATGGAATACTACACGTGCGTATTAATACAGAGAATAAGGGTTTAATATTGCGGCGTAAGAATGTAAAAGTATCACCTATAATACTTCCCAGTTCTCTTTTTTTTCTTAATATAATTGGAGCTTTATTCATTTAATATATCTCTTCTATGTTGGGAATTAAAGCAAGTCTTGCAACTTCTTCTTTATGTTTTTTTATTGGGTAATAGACGTAATAAAATAATATGATAGCTAGGGAGGTTGCGATGATAAGAATTGCAAGCCAGTCTGGCATTTCAGTATGTCTAGTTACAAATCCTTCTAAAAATCCAGCGATTATAAATAGAGGAACTGTACTTACTACGATTTTTAATCCATTTTTCATTCCTCTTTTAAAAGATGCTAAGCGTGTGTATGTATTGGGAAATAAAATAGAATTTCCTAAAACCATACCAGCACAACCAGCTATAATAATAACAGAGATTTCAATAGTACCGTGTATCCAGATAGTACGAATAGATTCCCAGCCTACACCTTGTTCAAAAAAGAAATATTGAAAACTGCCCACCATAATAGCATTTTGCATAATGATATACAAAGAACCTATAGTAAGTAACATCCCGTATATAAAAGCATAAAATGCTACTTTTACATTATTTATAGTAATACCTAAAAACATATTAAGTTCTCCTTGTTCTTTATAAACTCCCATAGGATCACCTTGTTCTATGTTATCTAATGTCATATTAACATATCGATCACCTAAAATAGCTCTCACAAAAGTACCATCGCTGGCTGCACTATATGCACCAATAAGGCTAAATAATAAAAATGTAAGAAACGCTATCAAAAGTTGTTTTTGATATTGATACATTATTAACGGAAACTCTTCGGTAAAAAAAGTAATAAAACGTTTACTAGACTCTCGCTTAGTTTTATAAATGATAGAATGTGATTGTGATGCGAGATGATTTAAATATTCTAATGTCTTAGATTGAGGGTAAAAAGTCTGGGCATAGCTCAAGTGATCAGTCACTTCCATATATAGGCTAGCTAATTTATCTGGGGGTATTTGATCTTTGTTAATCAAAACACTTTCAAAAGTTAACCATTTATCCTTATTTTGCTTCACAAAAGCAGCTTCACGCATTCCTCTTAAAATTATAATTAGGTAAAGAAAAAGAATATATGGATAACTTTCAAATAGAAACCGCTCAAAATGTAAGTATTTTTCAAAATGTTGCAGGTATAGGTGAACGCATTCTAGCATTTATAATAGATTTTGTGATTATTGTAGCATATTGGTTTTTATCTATATTTCTTATTGTACGGTTTGGTCTTGATAGTAATGATTCAGGAGATATATGGACATTTTATTTAATTATGGGACTTCCTATATTTTTATATTATCTTTTATTTGAAACTTTTTGGGATGGAAAAACACCTGGAAAAGCAGCTATGAAGTTAAAAGTTGTAAAATTAGATGGCTCAAAACCAGGATTTGGTAGTTATTTTGTGAGATGGATTATGCGTATAGTAGATGTTTCATTAACAACTGGAGGGATAGCGGTAGTGAGTATTCTTATGAGTGAGCGTGGGCAGCGACTAGGTGATATAGCAGCTGGAACAACTGTAATATCAGAAAGAAAACGTGTGAGCCTCTCCGATAGTCTTCTAATAGACATCCCTGAAAGTTACATACCTACATATCCTCAAGTAACAGTTTTTAATGATAAAGACGTACAGCTCATTAAAACGCTTTTTACTGATGCAAAAAGAGATGGTAATCATAATGTCATTATTAAATTGGCTGACAGGCTTAAAGATAAAATGGATGTAACTCCAGAGGAAACTAATATTTCTTTTGTAGAAAGAGTTTTAGCAGATTATAACTATTACACGCAGAAATAACTTTAGTTGTGATTATAAAAAATAAAAAGTTCTCATATGAGAACCTTTTATTTATATATAGACTCTTAATTTATTATTTATAGGATTAAAATATTTTAAAGGCTAATTCAAATAATTATAAAAACTATAGTAACATTAATGAAGACTACTATATATAAGACGTTATTTTTTGTCTAAGGTTACATTTCTCTTTAAATTTTAACGTTTTTTAACTGTATTTTTGATGAAATATAAATAAAGACAAAATCCCAAGACGTACGTCTTGGGATTTCTAGTTAGACAAAATTTTCAATAACACTAACCATCAAAGCGTCCCATTGAACTGGGATAAAACTCGTCTAACAACAAGTTAACTTATTATATAGACGACCCAAAATTAAAATAGTTACATAGTTATTATTATTTTTAACTTTACCTTATGATAAAACCTACATTAGTACTAGGAGCTTCTTTAAAACCTACACGATATTCTTATAAGGCAATCTTAAGATTGAAATCTTCGGGATATGCTATAAAAGCAATAGGTCTAAGAGATGGGTTAGTGGCAGAAGTAAAAATTATTCCTTTTAAAAAAGCGCTAGAGGACTCACAATTTTTTAACAAAAAAATTCATACAATTACCCTTTATTTAAATCCTACAAGACAACAAGCTTACTATGATTTTATACTAAAAGTAGCTCCAAAAAGAGTCATTTTTAATCCTGGAACAGAAAATCCAGCATTATATGTTTTGTTGGAAAGAAACAATATAGAAGTAGAAATAGCTTGTACACTTGTATTACTGGCAACCAATCAATATTAATTTTTTAAAAGTTATTTTCTTTCGCGAAAGCGTACTTACTATATTTACAATGCTTTTTTCTTAATCAAGAACATTCCTATAAAGGTGAGGAAGCCATTAATGACTAGTAATTCATACCCTATAACATATCCACCTATTCTTTCTGGAGAAATATTTCCTATAACAAAACTAAGTAAGGCAGAGACTGTAGCAACAATCCATACGTATTGATCTTTAACTTTATACTTTGTTAATATCCCAAATCCAAAAAGTCCTAATAAAGGCCCGTAAGTATACCCTGCTACCGTAAGTAGTTTATCTATAACGGTACTATCATTTAAAGCATTAAAAATAAGAACTACAATGACTAGTAATACAGACATCCCAATATGAACTTGTTTACGTGTTTTCTTTTGCGAGTTTTCTGGTTTTTTATCGATATTTAAAAAATCTATAGAAAAAGAAGTAGTAAGTCCAGTAAGCGCACTATCTGCACTAGAATATGCTGCTGCTATAAGACCTAATAAAAAAATGACACCTATGGAAATACCTAAACCACCATTGAGTGCTATTTCTGGAAATAATAGATCTGTACGCATTTTTTCATCAAGTACTGGCACTTCAATGTCCATTTTGTTTGAGTAGATAAATAGCAGCGCTCCCAGTAGTAGAAATAAAAAGTTTACAATAATAAGTACTAAGCTAAATGAGATCACATTTTTTTGAGCATCTTTAAGAGAAGGACAGGTTAAGTTTTTTTGCATCATATCCTGATCTAGTCCTGTCATACAGATCGTAACAAACATACCTCCTAGAAAAGATTTGATAAAATGACCTTTAGAAAACCAATCATCTGCAAAGATGATTCTGCTATAATTTTCTAATTCGCTAGAGGCTATAAATTCAGAAAATGACCAACCTATTTTATCATTTATGAGGTAAATAGAAGTCCCTACAGCAAGAAGCATAAACAAGGTTTGTAGGGTGTCTGTCCATACAATGGTTTTAATACCTCCTTTAAATGTATATAGCCATATCATAGTAACAGATAATATCACTGTTATCCAGAAAGGAATGTCATAACTATCAAAAACAAAGTATTGTAATACAATAGCAACAAGATATACTCTAAAACTTGCACCTAATAATCTTGATATAAAAAAGAAAACAGCACCTGTTTTATGAGCTACACGTCCAAAACGTGATTCTAAATACTCATAAATAGAAGTGACATTAAGTCTGTAATAAATGGGAAGTAATACATATGCAATCACAAAATAACCAACGGTATATCCAAGAACTACTTGAAAATAACCAAATTGCCCTTCTTCAACAGCTCCTGGGACAGAAATAAAAGTAACACCAGATAATGAAACACCTATCATTCCAAACGCCACTAAATACCAAGGTGATTTTTTGCCAGCTTTAAAAAAGTCTGCATTAGAATCTTCTTTGCCAGTAAAATAACTAATGAGTATTAAGACACCAAAGTAGCCTGCTATGAGCAGTAAAATATGAAGTGGTTGCATAGACGTAATAATTAATTACTACGAATATATAGTTTTAATGAGATAGACAGGTTTTTTAAAAATAAAAATCAGTTCTATATCATTAGATTTTTAATAAACACTGTATTATTCATACCTAAGGGATTCTACAGGATCGAGTTTGGCAGCTTTAATTGCGGGAAAAAGCCCTGAAAAAATAGCAATTACAAACGTGATTATAGTAGCGGCGCTTATAGCGACCCAAGGTGTAGTAAAGTTAAAATTTGCAATAGTAGCAACAAGTGCTCCTACAGAAATTCCTAAGATAATTCCTAAAAGACCACCTAATTGTCCAACAATAATAGCTTCATATAAAAATTGTGCAGCAATAGTAGATTTTTTTGCACCTAAAGCTTTACGTACTCCTATTTCCCGTGTACGTTCAGTTACAGAGACTAGCATTATATTCATCAATGCAATACAAGATCCAAAAATGGTAATAATGCTAATTACCCAAGCAGCAACACCTAAAACCCCAGTGATTTCACTTATTTGATTAATCAAGTCATCACTACGACCTATTCCAAAATTATTATCTTCTACAGGTGATAGTCCTCTTATTTTTCTAAAAGTAATAATCGCCTCTTCTTCGGCACTGTCTAAAAACTCGGCATTATCTACCATTACACTCACACTATAATTAATGTTGGGTTGTGTATACATCGTGCGAGCTACTTGCATAGGTATCAAAACACGTAAATCTTGATTGTTCCCAAAAGTGGCTCCTTTTTCTTGCAGTATACCTATAACATTAAATTTAGTCCCACGTATATTAATGGTCTTATCAATGGGATTATCGTCTTTAAAGAGGTTTTTATAAAAATCACTTCCCAGTACACAAACACGTGCGTTGTTAGTTATATCAAAAGGAGTAAAGTTTCGGCCTTTATCTAGTTTGAGGCCTGTATTTGTGAGATAATTTTCATTAACACCTACCACAGAAACTTCAGGATCTGTCTTATCATTTTCATATTTTACTTCGGCAGTACGGGTTCCATAAAAAGAAGTAGCAGTACGAGCAGTTGGATAGTTGTATTTTTCTGTAAATTCCTTGACCTGGCGATAGCCTATAACAGGATTAACCACAGCGCGTTCATCAGATCTACGGGTTGTAAACTCATAACGTTGTAAGTTAAATGTATTACTTCCCATACTAGCAAAGTCACTATTTATCGTGTTTTCTAGTGCTTTAACAAGGCTTAAAATACCTACTAAAGCAGTGATTCCTATGGCAATGATAAAAACAGTCAATATGGTGCGCAGTAGCTGACTCTTAATGCTATCAAAAGCAATGCGTAAATTCTCGCGTAAAAGTGAAAACATCTTTATATAGTTATTTTAAAATTGACATCGCGTCTGTACATAAGACTACAAAGACCTAAAAACGTTACGAGATATCTTATTTTATTGTAAAAATATAATATAATCATAAAGAGCAATCAAGTATTTACCTATTTGTGAGAGCAGTATCCCGCTTTCTGTTGCAATTCCTCGAGATGGCGATGCCAGTCTCTGCGGGATTTTCACGGCAATCGGGGCTAGAGACAGAAGTCTTTTTGTTATTGTAAACATTAAAAATAAAAAATGAAGCAATCCTACACCATAATAGCTCACAAAACCCTCAATTTTTAAGATATTTGCGAGACGCTGTGAGCGTGGGTAATGGTTATTAGATGTTTGTCAGTCATCTTATTTCCATAGTATATTGAACTGACTAAAGACTAACGATTTTTATATGAGCTCAAAGCCTAGTATACCTAAAGGAACTCGCGATTTTTCACCTGTAGAAGTGGCAAAACGCACCTATATAATGAATACCATTCGTTCTCAATTTCAGCACTATGGTTTTCAACCTATTGAAACGCCTAGTTTTGAAAATAGCAGTACTCTTATGGGAAAATATGGAGAAGAAGGAGATAGACTCATTTTTAAGATATTAGATTCTGGTGAGTATATTGAAAAAGCTAAATTAAAGATAGAGAAGGTAAATTCTAAAGAGATAGCATATTTGACTATTTTATTAGAAGAAGTTTTTATTCATTTAAAATCTTATATTATAAAATCAGATATTATAGAACATAATAATGGGCCATTATTTTTAGCAGAATTTATTAATAATAGAATAAATGGAGTTATATCTTCATCAGCAGGAATTGCTGATGTAAATAGATTTGAAAATGATATAGTTGATTTTTTTAAAGCTAATGCATTAGATATTGGAATTACTTTATATAGAAAAAATGAATTCTTCACATCCGACGATTCTTTCCAGAATTTTAAAATGGAAGAGTTAAGAGAATTTCAAGAAAGATTAATAACTTATTTGAATATAAAATATTTTCATCGAGTTCCAAGTAAAGCACTCACCCCACAAATTTCAGAAAAAGCACTCCGTTACGATCTCACAGTACCATTTGCGCGATATGTAGTCCAACACCAAAACGATATTGTATTTCCATTTAAAAGATTCCAGATCCAACCCGTATGGAGAGCAGATAGACCGCAAAAAGGTCGTTTTAGAGAGTTTTATCAGTGTGATGCAGATGTGGTAGGAAGTGATTCTTTATGGCAAGAAGTAGAGTTTGTACAATTGTATGATGCTGTGTTTACAGCATTAAAATTAGAAGGAGTTACAATCAAGATGAATAACAGAAAAGTACTTTCTGGTATTGCAGAAGTAATAGGCGCAAGTGATAAACTCATAGATTTTACAGTCGCATTAGACAAGTTAGATAAAATAGGAGAAGAAGGGGTTACTAAAGAAATGCTGTCTAAAGGAATTACTCAAGAAGCTATAAACAAAGTTGCTCCTTTATTTAGCTTGTCTGGAAATTTTGGAGAGCAGTTAGAAACACTACAATCGTTACTCTCAGATTCTGAAACTGGAAAGGAAGGAATTAAAGAGTTATTATTTATTAATGATGCTATTTCTAATCTAGGTTTACAAACGGCAACTTTACAATTAGATGTAACACTTGCTAGAGGTCTTAATTATTATACAGGAGCTATTTTTGAAGTAGCAGCACCAGAGGGAGTAAAAATGGGAAGTATAGGCGGTGGCGGTCGTTATGCAGATCTTACAGGTATTTTTGGATTAAAAGATATGAGCGGTGTAGGGATCTCATTTGGTCTAGACCGTATTGCATTAGTACTTGAAGAGCTCAATCTTTTTCCAGAAGATACTACAGAAGGAGTGAAGGTGTTTTTTGTAAATTTTGGAGATACAGAAGCCAGTTATGCAATGCAAGCGATAGGTAAACTACGTAAAGCAGGAATTTCTGCAGAGCTGTATCCAGATCCTGTAACGAGTAATAAGCAAATGAAAAAACAAATGACGTATGCAAACCGTCGCAATATTCCGTTTTTAGTATTAGCTGGAACACAAGAAGTAGAAGATAAAACGTTTACCTTAAAGAATATGGCAGGAGGAACACAAGAGACTGTAAGTTTTGATTCTCTATTAAAACATCTTTCGTCATAAAAGAAGAATATTGTGAAGAATGATTTTTCGTTTTTAATTATAGAGAATACAGAAAATATTAAAAATGATGCAGTTATTCTTGGTGATTTATACTCTTCTGATTATAAGCTTGTTAAAGAAAGCACTTTAAAAGATTGTAAATTACCAGAAGACGATCAAATAAGTATAGGGTATTATAAAAATCAAATCATTCTTTGTGATAGAATGGAGTTAGTAAATGTAATTCTAGAAAACTCATTTGATCTCACTTTTGAAGAAGAAGAAGAGCAAAGACTTGTAAATTTTTTTCCGTTATCAGAAATATTAACGGTAGCTCATATAGAAGACTATAATTTTTATGGATATTCTTTAATAAAAAAGGGAGTCAAAAAAAGGATAAAACTCCTAGTAGATTCAAGCAATTATGTAGATATTGGAGCGCCTTTAGAAGAAGAAATATATAATAACCAATTAAAAGATGATGAAAGTAAAGTTGTTATTAACAATGAACAGCAATTTGTGCAGCAAGTGATTTTTACATTTTTAAAAAATAAATTGGATATAGATTTTAATGAAACAGATTCATTTGAGTTTATGAATGATATTATATTTAATACTTATGAAGCCATTGCATCTGACAATTCGTTTAACGATATAAATCAAGATACATCACATTCTAAATTGGTCACACATAATACATCAGGTAACTGGATAACTTATATATTCATTTTAGTATTGCTTCTTATATTGAGTTGTTTTTTATTATTACTTAATAAATAACTA
The DNA here is from genome assembly GCA_938002835.1 of uncultured Dokdonia sp. Classification (GTDB taxonomy): domain Bacteria; phylum Bacteroidota; class Bacteroidia; order Flavobacteriales; family Flavobacteriaceae; genus Dokdonia. Next base: position 13,903 of record CALKZS010000047.1, read on the forward strand.
GCGCTAGCGTTAAAAGAGAATAAAAATTGTAAATTTTAAACACAAGAAAAATACAATGAGCCTAAATCTAAAAAAACTTCTCCCGCATATTTTAGTTGTTCTCGGTTTTATAGTCGTGGCATTGCTATACTTTAATCCGGTGCTTTCTGGCAAACGTATTTATCAGAACGATATTAAGCTATATGAAGGTATGGCAAAGCAACATCGTGATTTTAGAGAGGCAACAGGAGAGGAGACTTTTTGGACAAATAGCGCTTTTGGAGGGATGCCAACTTATCAACTGGGAGCTCGCTTTCCTAATGATGTAATGGATGGCTTAGACAGACTCATACGATTTTTACCACGTCCGGCAGATTATCTATTTCTTTATTTTATATCGTTCTATATACTAATGCTAGTGATGCGAGTAGATTGGAAACTTGCCGTTGTAGGAGCATTGGCCTTTGGCTTTTCTACATATCTAATTATAATAATAGGAGTAGGTCATAACTCAAAAGTACACGCTATAGGGTATTTCCCTCTAGTACTATCAGGAATTTTAATGATGTTCCAGAAACGATATTTATGGGGATTTTTACTAACTGCTGTTGCGATGGGACTAGAAATTCAGGCAAATCACCTTCAAATGACATATTACCTTGGCTGGTTATGTCTCATTCTAGGTATTGCTTATTTAATAGATGCAGTAAAGAAGAAAGAACTTCCACATTTTGCAAAATCAGTAGGATTACTTGTTGTTGCCGTAATTATTGGTTTAGCAACTAATGCCTCTATGATTTTATCTACTTTAGAGTATTCAAAAGCTACAGTACGAGGTGAGAGACTCTTAACAGATAACTCATCAAAAGAAGCTGGATCAGACGGATTAGATTATGAGTCTATCACACAGTGGAGTTATGGTAAATTAGAATCACTAAACCTTATTGCTCCTAAGTTTATGGGTACAGGAACAGCATCAGACCTGGGGAGAGATTCTGCTTTTGCAAAAGCGTTAAGAAATCTAGGTGTTGCGTCTAATGATGTAAATCTATATGCACAATCTACACGTTTATATTGGGGAGAACAACCTTTTGTAGAAGCTCCGCCATATTTGGGAATAACTGTTTTTGCACTTGCTTTATTAGGTATATTCTTTATAAAAGGAAGATTGCGATGGTGGTTACTCGGTGGAATGATTTTTTCATTAATGTTAAGTTGGGGTAAAAACTTAGATTGGCTTTCTAGGTTTTTTGTAGATTATATTCCTTTCTATAATAAATTTAGAGCTGTCACAAGTATTCAAGTGATTTTAGAAATGCTTTTGCCTATAGCGGCAATTGTAGGGATACATCATTTTTTTAAAAATACATTTGATCAAAAAAATAAGGTTAAAACCATTCTTTATGTGATGGGGTCGCTTGTTTTGTTTTTAGTGGTTTTATACTTATTTAGCGGGTCCTTATTTAATCTAAGATCTGCCGCAGAAGAGCAAATGGCAATACAACAGCCAGAGATTTTAAATGCGATAAAAGAAGATAGACTTACTATATTGAGAAGTGATGTTTTACGATCTATATTTTTTGTAGTATTAATAGGAGCAGTGTTATGGCTTACTGTAAAACAAAAAATATCTCAAAACCTTACTATTATTGCTATAGGAGTGCTTATCGTTTTTGATTTAGTAAGCGTAGACAGACGATCTGTAAATGAAGATAGTTTTATCACGCAACGTCAATATGATAGAAATTTTGAAAAAACTCCAGCAGACACTAAAATACTAGAAGACGATAGCTATTTTAGAGTTATAGACTTTGCTCGTGGTTTTTCAAGCTCACATACATCATACTTTTTTAATTCGCTCAACGGGTATTCTGCAGTACAGCCTCGCCGTATGGACGATTTATATTATAAACAAGTTTATCAAAAAGAAACAAGAAACGATGAGATACTCCATATGTACAATGTAAAGTACATACTAGATCTAGATGAATCTGAACAAGGATTATCTCTCAGTATAAATCCGGAAGCAAATGGTCCTGCGTGGTTTGTAAATGAGATTCAATATGTGCCAGATTATAATACAGAATTTGAAACTCTAAAAAAAGCAGATACTAAGAATACAGTTATTATAAGAGATGATTATCGTGAACAACTAGGTAATTTCCAACCACAACGTGATAGTCTTTCTAGTGTTATACCTAAAGACATACAGCCTAATAAATTAGTATATCAAGTAACAAATAGTAAAGATGGCTTTTTAGTTTTTGCAGAAAATTATTATTATAAAGGTTGGACAGCAACTATAGATGGTCAGGAAAGTGATATTCTATCTGTAAACTACGCTTTGAGAGGTTTAAAAGTACCTGCTGGAAATCACGAGATTGTTATGAAGTTTGAGCCACAGGTAGTTCAAACAGGAGGTATGATTATGCTAGGTAGTAGTGTGTTGTTATTTTTACTTCTTCTAGGAGGTGTATACTATAGCTATAAAAATAATCCTACAGCGCAACAAGTATAAACTTGATGAAACAGAAAGTACTCATCATTGCATATTACTGGCCTCCTGCAGGTGGTCCAGGTGTACAAAGATGGCTTAAATTTGTAAAGTATCTTCCTGAGTTTGATATAGTGCCTATAGTGTATGTTCCAGAAAATCCTAATTACCCCATTATAGATAACTCTTTATTGACAGAAGTTTCAGAAGGAATTACTATACTTAAGCAACCTATAAAAGAACCGTATGGGTGGGCAAATGCGCTTTCGCGAAAGCAAACCAAAACTATATCATCAGGTATTTTACCTAAAGAAAAGAAACAGTCACTATTGCAAAAGTTTTTGCTATATGTGAGAGGTAATTTTTTTATTCCAGATGCTAGAAAAGGATGGATACAACCTTCTGTACTATATCTAAAGCAATATATTCAAGAGAATGCTATAGAAACGATAATCACAACAGGGCCTCCACACAGTTTGCATCTTATTGGGAAAGAGCTAAAAAAATGGAAACCTAACCTCAATTGGTTTACAGACTTTAGAGATCCTTGGACAACAATAGGATATCACGATAAATTGCGAATGACAGCTAGAACAAAAGAGAAACACAAGCAGTTAGAACGTGAGGTTTTACAAGAAGCAAACCATATAATTGTTACCAGTCCAGGAACAAAAAGAGAGTTTACTGCAATCACTCAAAAGCCTATTACTGTTATTACAAATGGGTATGATGATAGAGAAGTGATAGCTCATAGATATACTGGAAAATTTATACTTGCACACATAGGATCATTGCTTTCAGATCGATGTCCAGAAATGTTGTGGCAAGTCTTAAAAGAATTATGTGCAGAAAATACAGATTTTAAAAATGCATTTAGACTTGTTCTTGCGGGTAAAGTAAGTGCCGAAGTAATAGAGAGTATACAAAGTCACGGTCTTAAAGACTATCTTGATTTTAAAGGATATGTATCACACAGTGAAGCATTGCATATACAGGAAACAGCTACAGCCTTACTTCTCATAGAAATAGACTCCGTAAATACTAAAGGAATCATAGCAGGTAAACTCTTTGAATATCTATCTTCAAAACGTCCTATTATAGCGATTGGCCCAGAAGGTGCAGATATAAAAGATATTATAGAAGAAACCAGAAGCGGGATTTTTACAACATATTCAGATCACGATCGTATTAAAAACTGGATAGTAACTCTCTTTAAAAATAGAGGAAAGCTAGATAATGATATTAATAATTTAGAGATACAGAAATATCACCGTAAGAGTTTAACAGTTTCTTTAGCGCAGTTACTTAAAAACTAATTATAATATTACTATGGGTATTATAATCAAACAATCGTTTCAAAATTTATTAACTACCTATTTAGGTTTTGCCTTAGGAGCTATAAATACACTTTTTTTGTTTGTAAACTTTATGAATGATGTTTATTATGGTTTAGTAGGTTTTATACTTTCTACAGCATTTATTTTGGTTCCCTTTTTTGCTTTTGGAGTGCATAATACAATGGTAAAGTTTTACTCTTCTTTTGAAGACAAAGATCAGGACAGATTTCTATTTTGGATGCTCTTATTACCACTTCTCATTATAGTCCCAGCTACAGGAATTACTGTGATCTTTTATGAGGCAATTGCACAATTTTTAAGTTCAAAAAACACAATAGTAGCAGATTATGTGTGGTATATTTTTATCATTGCGGTATCGACTTCTTATTTTGAAGTATTTTTTGCGTGGGCTAAAGTGCAACTCAAAAGCACTTTCGGTAATTTTTTGAAAGAAGTTTTTCATAGGCTAGGAGTAACCGTATTACTCCTGCTATTAGCATTTGAGATTATAGGAATATCATTATTTATAAAATCGCTAGTCTCTATTTACATTGGCCGAATGTTTATAATGATGTTTTATGCTTTTAAGTTGCGGAAGCCTGTTTTTATGCTTTCGCGAAAGCGTATAGAAAACCCATCTATAGTACCAGTATCTAAGTTGTCAAAACAAGGTGTTGCTATTATAAAATATTCGGTATTAATTATTATTGCGGGTTCTGTTGCTACTTTATTGATTGATATAGATAAGTTTATGATAGGGAAGTACATCGTTATTGAAAAAGTAGCTTATTATTCTGTCGCTATCTATATTGCCACCGTAATAGGTGTTCCCGCAAGAGCAATGTTGCAGATTACATTTCCTATGGTTGCAAAAATGCTAAATAATAAAGAATATACTGCAATGCATACTTTGTATCAAAAAAGTAGTCTTACGTTGCTTATAATCTCTGGATTGTTGTTTATACTGATTGTATGTAATATAAAGAGTTTGTATCTCATAGTTGGTCCAGCATATGCAACGGGATTATATGTAGTGCTATTTATAAGTATGTCAAAACTACTAGACAATGCATTAGGGGTTAATAATGCCATTGTTTTTTATAGTGATTATTACCGTATTGTATTAGTTATAGGTGTTATAGCTGTGATTATTGCTATCGTACTTAATATGGTACTGATTCCTTTAATGGGTATCAATGGTGCTGGTATTGCGACGCTTATTGCAACGGTAGTATATTCTACAGCAAAGCTTATTGTCGTACAACTTAAATTTAAAATGCAACCTTTTACTTCTGGATCTTTAAAAGCATTTGTAATAATCGTGGTGTTTTATAGTGTTTTTTACTTTTGGGATTTTAATATAAATCCTTTTGTAGCGATTGCAGTAAAGGGTAGTATTATCGGGATAAGTTATATAGCGATAGTTTATATGCTAAAAGTGAGTAAAGATGTAAATGAGATGGTATATACTATGATTGCTCGCATAAAAAATATATTTTAAAAAGAAAACCCCGATCTGTATTAACAAATCGAGGCTTTTCATAACCAACCAAAAAAGTTTTTATCTACGACTAGGACTTCGTGCTATTCTAACTAATGCACCTCTACGATTATAATGCATTTTTAAAGAATTTATAGAAGACATTTTGCCATTGTTATATTTTATAGTCTTGCTACCCACTTGTTTTACTTGACCATAGCGGTTGTAGCTTAACACTGTATTTCCTATTTGTTTTACTTGACCTAGACGGTTGTATAGAATTGCTTTTCTATTTCTATTAGTATAAGTCACTCCGTATGTATGTCCTGGAGATGTGCGACCTGTTGTTACACGTCTTCTTTGAGTTTGTACACGGCTATTGTAATTTTGATTAAACTCGATGTTACCATTTGTATATACTGTAAATTCAATACCGCGTTCAATAAATGTAACAGAGTGAGAGCTATTGATGTTAACCCCAACTTTAAGAGCTTGCACTTGGTTTGCTTGGGCAGTGATACCTCCTAGAAGTAATACTGCAAATAATAATTTTTTTATAATATTAGAGTATTAAGGTTATTGCGATACCACTTATCGGTCTACGCTTGCTAACAATATCACAAGTAGCGTGCCAAAAAAATAAAAATCTCTTAAAATTGTATATTTACTGGTGCTTGTGTTTTTGTAAAATATGAATAAATAGTACTTTTTATTACAATTACTATTTATTTGCGCATAAAAAACTGCCATTGCTAGTTAAAACAATGACAGTTACTGATTGTAGTTAGGTAGTTAAAAATGTGTTTAGATAGAGATAGAGTGTGTTTTCTTACTTAATCTAATAACAAAACATATACTTATTAGCTTGCTACAGTATTTTTTTACTTGAAAGTATATCTTTTAATGCTTTATTTATTGCTATGTACTCAACAAACTCATCTCCATCAAAACTTATTTTTCCATCTTTTTCTACTTTAGCCTTTTTATTTTCTATTGTAAGATAGCTTTCATCAAAGCTAGAAGTATATAAGGTAAAAATACTGTGATCTGACTCAGGATTTTGACTTATCTTAATATTTTCAATAAGCTCTGAGTTTTTATTTTCTAATTGTTTTGTGACTTCTGTAGTATTTTCAATATATTCAAAAGCACCAAGATCAATTTCTTCAAACCAAGAGTTACTTCTCTCACAAAAAGGTTGTTGCGCTTTTACAAATGACATTAATGTAGAAATACCAACAATGATTATTAATTCTATAATCCAGACAGCGGTAAGAAAACCACCACTAACAGTTTTTCCTTTCATACCCCAAGTTCCAAATTCATTTATTTCTCCGATGAGTTCAAAAAGAACATCAGGTTGAATAACTAGTGAAAAAACTTGCAATATTTTGATGTTACTAGTAGTCACTCCAATAGTAGAATTACCATAGGTTTCACCAGCGTTAATTACAAGATCAACCCAAACTGCCCAATGGAAGTAGAGTGTGATGAGACCTCCTAAAATCCCAAAGATGATAGCAATAAGAACATTTCTAACTTTTCCTTTTCCTATGATTATAGAGTTAGTAAGTAGTCCAGCTACAAATCCTACGCCTGCCGCTATTAAAAAATTGATATATATAAAAGGAATATACCATATGCAATATGCATATATAAGTCCTAACAACGGAAAAGCTATAAGCGATAATAAAAGAAAATAGATAAAAGATGTAGGAGAAAATTTTCCTGAGGGCACGTAATAATTATTCATAATTTTTTGATTTGGTTTTCAATTACAGTTTATAAAGCTACTATATTATAGTTGTTTTTTATTTAAACACCACTATTTAATTCATTTGTTTTTTTTCTTCTTTGGGTATTCTCCATAATAGAAGACATACTCCAGCCCATACTAAATTGAGTACAATTAATCCTACTAAAAACATTGTTCGGCCTTCTTCCATTGAGCGTCCAGCAATTCCTAATACATAATAAGCCCAAAGACCAGCTAGTACGAGAAACCCTAAAAAGTATCCTATTTTCCCTTTTTTTGTTAAGTGTCTAAATAATAATCTTTCTAACATAATTTTATGTATTTAATTGGTTTAATTTTAATTTATAATCGTATTCCTTCAAACTCTCGTTCAAAGGGTTTTTTTAATGTTTTTATGGTAATTGGCTCATCTAGATAGATGTTTATCCATTCGACAGATTCTGATTCATCTTCTGAAAAATTACCTCTAGTGATTTTCATTTTTTCACTCAAGAAGTTAATGCTGTAATCAGTAGTTTCTCCACTAGCTCTGTGCGCTTCGTTACTGTCATATCCTATTAATACAAAAGCATTATTTTGAAATCTGAATTTATATGTATGATTAGATGTACTCCAGCTTCCTGCACTATACCAAATATGAAAATTAATACTTAATACTCCTTTTTTACTAATAGTAAAACCTTCAAAAGGCTCATCCATAGAAGGAGTCTCTCTAAGAATAATAAACTCATTAGAAACTAGTTGCTTTCTGAAAGTACCAGAAGGTGTGCCAAAGTAAATACCTAATTTCCTTGGATTTAAATCAATAGGACCTATTCCAAATCCATCATTTGGTTTTAAATTCTTCTCATCTGTATTTGCAATTGCAAATACGAGATCTAGAATTCCATCTTTATTTAGATCACCAGTTTTTGAATCGAGTAACTCCCAATCTGTAGGAATTAATTCTTCTAGAGAATGTGCGCTTTCTTTTAATGTTATAGATTCCGTTTGTCCATAAGTAACTAATGAAAATAGTACTGTAAATGCTATGAGTAATCGTATCATTTTAACTGAAAGGTTTAATTTTGACAAACTTCAAATGTATTACTATTTATAGATTTATCTTTTTGTATTTAGGATACTTCAATGTATATCCAAATTCTTTTTTTATAGCGTTTCCAGGAGTAAGGGTAACTTCCCAATGCATCATTCCAGTTTCTTTATCATAAACAGCATCATAGGTCTCAATCTCATCTACTTTGATCTCTTTGTTTTGTGAGATAGGGATGCGGTCTTCTATTTTTAGAGTGATAGCTTTATTCTTATTGTTTTTTATAGTTACAGCATATGCCATATCAATAATGCGTTGTGTCCCAATAAAAGATTTTGATTTAAAATTATCTAGCTGTTTACGTTTTACTGTAATATTTGGGTCTATTCCTAGAGATACAGAAAGCTCTTCTGTAGTTTCTAAAGGGTTGATGTATGTCTTTCCAGAAAAGCTCCCTTCAAAATATACATTTGCCTCACCAGGCAATAAGCTATAACGTACCCAATCTTTTATAGAAGCTGTGAGAAATACATTTTCATTAACACCTGGTGCAACATAATATTGATATGTAGCTGGGACATCAAATTTATCTATCTCAATAATTGTAATATCACCATCTGAGACAATAGTATACTTTTTTTGTATTTCAAAATTAGTATTTGTGAGTCCTTCTGTTTTGATATCTCCAGTGGCAGTTTGAGCACCTTTTGTCGTTATAATAACTACTCCATTTGAACCTCGATTACCGTATATAGCAGTAGAGTTTGCATCTTTAAGAACTTCTACATCTACAATATCTTTAGAATTAATATTTTTTGCTGCATAAGCACTTAAAGGAATACCATCTACTACAAAAAGAGGTTCACTACCTTCAGTAAAACTGCCTACACCTCTTATTTTAATAATATTTGAATTACCAGAATTAACTTGTACACCAGCAGCTCTGCCTTGTAATTCATCAGAAACGGCATATCCTAATGCTCTTTTCTCTCTTTTAACTCCTCTAGCAGTAACAACAACCTCTTCTAATGCATTATCTGCTTCTAAAGACACATTCATTGTACTGGCGTGTATAGGAACTTCTTTTGTACTAAAACCTACATAAGAAAAAACTAGTTTTTCTCCTTCATTTACTTCAATAGTATATGCTCCATTAAAATCTGTTTGTACACCGTTTGAAGTTCCTTTAACAATTACGTATGCACCAAGTAATGGACTTCCGTTTTCTGTAACAATACCTGAGATTGTTCTAATAGTAGGATTGTATTTATACGTATATGCTTTTGTAGGAGTTGAGGTATTGCGATATGAATTGCTCACAAAGTTGAGATACTTTGTATCTAGTGTAGGTTTTAAATTATTAGTATTAGGATCTCCAGTAGATAGTACAAGGTTTACATCTTCCCAAGATATGCCTGTTTTTTGATATAGATGTGCTTTATATGAAAGAGCAAGTGGTGTATCTATCGCAAGTGCTTTTAAATCATATTCGGGATACCAACCAGCTTCGTTTACATTGTATTTTATGATAAGATCCAGTTGCGCTGCTTTATCCGTATTGAGTTTTAAAGTGATCTGACCCTTGCTCTTTTCTTGCGTGACATTAAGCTCATTAAACTGTCTTTTGATATCATTTACTTGACGTTGTAGTGTAGTCTTTTTAATATCTATATCAAGTATTTCATTATGTATAGCTGTGATACGAGTGCGATAGTAGTTTGATAATGCTTTTATTTTTTCTAAATCTATTTCGGTAACATTACTTCCTAAATTTTGATTTGCACTAATTACCTCTTCTTCTTTGTGTAAACCACTTTTGGTGTTTTCTAGTTGTAGTAACTGCGTTTCTATAGAATTTTTTACTTGCTGTAAACTATCTACCTTTGTAGAGTTTAATTGCTCTGTTAGATAGTTTATTCCAAAATTGATAGACACAATAGAAGCATCTCCTAAGCCAGCAATTTGTATACTATTTTCATTAATATCATTAGATAGGTTGTCAAAAAGAATCGTATTTGTACCAGGAGTAACCGATACTTTTGCACTACGTTCTATTTGTGCACCACTTAAATATACTGTAACTTTTTCTATAGATGTAGGATTTGTTTTAGGTTTTTCCGCTTTCGCGAAAGCATAATCATTAGCTTTCAAAGAAGTGATCACAGTGCATAAAAAGGCAAGGAAAAGTAGTTGCTTTCTCATTTGTTTGGTTTTTAAATCTGTTCAAACTTAAAAATCAATACCTCGCTATAATATAGAAAATGAGTGAATGATACTTCTGGTTGAGTGAAGTGGTTTTAAATAGTATTCTCTAAAAATTTGGACTTTAATTCTTGAGTAGGAATCATACAAGCATCTTTTTTGCCATACCATTTATATCTATTGCGAGCAATAAAGTCATACACAAGATTGCGTATAAAAGCCGGAATAATGTAAAAACCAAGCATAAGTGGCCATCCACCAGATAGTTTTTGAGCAATAAATAACGCCGCCGTAGATTTTACATAGGCTTTTTTATCTGTCACTAGAATGATAGAATCGACCTTGTTTAAATCTATATTATGTTTTGAAGCAAGTTGTTTTCCCACCTCACTTTGTAACGCAGCATATCTAAAAACGTCTTTCTTATCACGTTTTATCACAAAGGTAACAGCGCTGTTGCACAAGTTACATACTCCATCAAATAAGATAATTCTTTTCATTATTATATAAAATGCAACGTAAGGTACACTTTCTTTATTTTTTCTTTCGCTGTACTAATTCAAGCTGTTCTACAGAAACCTTAGTCGTAAACATTCCGTAATCTATAGTGGCTTTTCCTTTTTCTATGCGATCTATTGTACCCACTGCTTTTCCATCAAACATTCTAACGCGATCCCCTTCATAGAGGGTTACTTTAGGTTTTACAACTTCAGGTTCTTTTTTCTTTGCTTCTTTCTTTTTCTCACGTATTACTTTTACGTGCTTTTCTGCTTCTTTTTTTATGGCAAGTTCTTTAGCTTTCTCAGCTTTGGCTTGTTTTGCGCTTTGTTTTTTACGCTTACTATTTTCTATCTGGACAATTTTTAAAAACTCTGCAATGAGTTCTTTTTTCTTCTTGTCTTTAAAAAATTTTGAACTTATATTATCTAGTTTAGTCCCTAGATAGATCATACGCTGGTTACTATCATAAAGCTCTTGATAACTTTCTAACTTGCTTTGTACTTTACTGTTAATTTGAGCTAGTTGTGCTTTTTCTTTTTCGGCTTGTTGTTCTTTTGCTTTAAGCGAGCTAGTCGTTTTACTTAGTTTGCTACGTTCTTTTTGAAGGTTTGCAATACTTTTATCAAAACGTATTTTGCCACGTTCAACCTTTTTCTTAGATCTATTAATGAGGGAGTATGGAATACCGTTTTTTTGCGCAACTTCAAATGTAAATGAGCTTCCAGCTTCTCCCATATGTAATTTAAAAAGTGGTTCTAGCGTGCGTGCGTCAAAAAGCATATTTGCATTTACAATCTCTGGCGTTTCATTTGCCATCATTTTGAGGTTTGCATAATGTGTGGTAATAATTCCAAAAGCTTCTCGCTCGTGAAAAACTTCTAAAAATGTTTCGGCGAGAGCTCCGCCCAACTCTGGATCAGATCCTGTTCCAAATTCATCAATGAGAATCAATGAATTTTTATCACATTTTTTTAAGAAGTAATTCATATTCTTAAGACGGTAGCTATAGGTACTCAAGTGATTTTCGATACTTTGATTGTCACCTATGTCTGTCAATATTTTATTAAAGAGACACATACGGCTATACTCGTGTACTGGAATAAGCATACCGCTTTGAAGCATTAATTGTAAAAGCCCTACGGTTTTTAATGTAATACTTTTGCCACCTGCATTAGGTCCAGAAATAACAATAATGCGACTTTCTTGATCTAAGTGTATGTCCTGCGGATAGGTTTTTTCTTTTTTTACTTTATTACTCAAGTAGAGTAGTGGGTGATAGGCTTCTTTTAAGGTGAGCTCACGATCTGTGGTGATTTTAGGTAAAATACCGTTCATAGTCTCTGCATATTTCATTTTTGCAGCAATGAGATCTATATCACTTAAAAGCTCTTGATATTCTTTAAAAAGATCAATAAAAGGTCTAAGTCTATCTGTGAGTTCTTTAAGAATGCGTTTTACCTCTTCGTCTTCTTCAAAAATAAGATTGTTTAATTCTCTTTGTGCTTGTAGTGTAGCCTCCGGCTGGATGTATGTGATACTACCCGTTTTTGAGCTACCCATTATAGATCCTTTTACCTTACGGCGATGCATTGCCGTTACCGCAAGTACACGCACATTATCTACAATAGATTCTCGTATATCATCCAGATATCCATATCCTGCATATTGCCCTAAAGCACTTGCAAAACTAGAATTTATACGTCCTTTTGTTTGATTTATAGTACGTCGTAACGTATTTAAAAGCGGAGAAGCATCATCACGTACTTCGCCATATTTATCAATTACTTTATTAACAGCATCGATAACCGCTGTGGTGTATTGTGTTTCTTGTACTGTTTTATGAAGGGTTGGGAAATTTTCTTCAAATTTCTTAAAAAATTTAAGTTGAATGTTTACAGTCTCAGATATACTAGAGAGCTTTTTAAAACTTCCTTTTGCTAAGGTGTAATCCTCTATGTCAAGATATTTTATCTCAAGATCTATCGTGTCAAAACCGTGATTAGGTATAGGTGTTTCTGCTGTGCGAGATGATAAATATTCATTTGTTTGATGCAATCCAAAAATAGCTTCTTTTGGAGTGCTGTATGGAGTGATTTGAAGTGCTTTTTCTTTTCCTTTTTCTGTAATACAACGCTCAGAAAGTTGCGCACAAACAGTATCAAATTCTAAGTCTTCAAGAGTCTTTTTTGTAATATTTATCATATTTATTTTGCTTTCGTAACAACAAATGTGATTACGAAAATAACAGAAGTTATAACTCCTTTTCTTTCTTTTTTATTATAGCTTTGAGTAGTAAACTACCCATACAAAAATACATATAATGGATCTAAAAATACACGAGAGTTGGAAGCAAGAACTTAGTGAAGAGTTTGAAAAACCATATTTTAAAAAACTAGCTGACTTTGTAGATAAAGAATATGCAAACCATACTTGTTTTCCTCCTCAAGAAAAGATTTTTGCTGCTTTTAATCGCTGTCCATTTGATCAAGTCAAAGTGGCTATTATAGGTCAGGATCCATATCACGGTGTTGGGCAAGCAAACGGGCTGTGTTTTTCTGTAAATGATGGTATTAAACATCCACCTTCCTTACTTAATATTTTTAAAGAGATTACTACAGATCTTGGTCAAGAAATTCCGGTGTCAGGTAATTTAGAACGCTGGGCAGCTCAAGGAGTTTTATTATTAAATACTACACTGACTGTAAGGGCTCACGAAGCAGGTTCTCATCAAAAACAAGGTTGGGAAATGTTTACAGATGTTGTGATAGATACGCTTTCGCGAAAGCGTGAAAACATCATCTTTTTATTATGGGGAGGTTTTGCAAAGAAAAAAGGAAAGAAAATAGATACTTCTAAGCATCACGTATTAACTTCTGGTCATCCGTCACCATTAAGTGCAAATCGTGGTTATTGGTTTGGGAACAAACATTTTAGTAAAGTAAACACATTATTAAAAGAAAGAGAAGAGCAACTGATAAAATGGTAAAATATAAAAAAGCCTTCTGTATTTAAACAGAAAGCTTAATTAAAAAAAATAGTATTATTTTTTCTTTTTATCTTCTTTATCTGCCCATTTTTTTGCTCTTGCAGATCTCTTTGCAGATCCTGGGTGAGAAGAAGTTAAAGAACCTTTACCGCCATCGCCACTTAGTTCGGCAAGTTTTGCAAAAGCACCTTCCATACCTCTGTAGTTAAGGTTATTTTCTACCATCCATTTAAAACCATACTCATCAGATTCACTTTCGTTTGATTGTGAGAACTGAGCATTAAGTACATTTTCTACAAAACCTCCCATTTGACCATCTGCAATAATGGCTCCAGCTCCCGTATTTGCAGTAGCAAGATCTCTAGCAGCAGAAATACCATAGGCTGTTTTGTAACGTTTTTTAGAGTGTCCTAGTTTTACGTGACCTATCTCGTGACCAATAACGCTTAGTAGCTCATCATCATTCATAAGATCCATAAGACCTGCCATTACTCTCACACTTCCATCTGGAGTTGCAAATGCATTAATGTCTGATACTACATAAACTTTAAAATTTAGTTTTAATTCTGGATCTATTTTTAAGTCTTTAATAAGATTGTTAAGTCTATCTGCATAAGGATCTCCTGCTTCTGCAACAGGATTGTTATTATCCATCCAGGTTACACTTTCTAGAGAAAGTTGTGCCATATCTTCATTAGATAAGGTTGCAGCTTTAACTAATTTTTTACCAGCATCTATATTTCCTTGTTTAAGAAGTTTTTTTCCAAATTGTGCGTTAACTCCCGAAGTACATATTACTGCTAAGAGAATAAATGATAGTTTTTTCATTTAGATTGTTTTAATTAATTGTTTTAATGATGCAAATATATTGTGAAAAGTTGTAGTATATACTCCCTATTTTCTGGTTTTTTTTAAAATAAAAAAACGGCCCCGAAAATTTGAATTAGCTTCAGTGCCGTTTTTTCTATATTATATTTTAGGAAGAAAAATGCTATTCTTCGTCTGTTTCGGGTTCTGAATCACTATTACAAGAGAAGTTTAATAATAAAAAATTAAACGCCACAAGAATACCTATGATGATAAAAAAATAAGTCATTAAAGATTGTTTTGATAGTTATATCTTTTAGATAGATACGTCACTAATCAAAAGGTTGCGTCTTTTTATTTTTTATTTTTTAATGTTCATATAATATTTGGTTGTATTTATCTCATTTTCAATCATCTTAAGTTTTAAAATTTTTGATTGAATATACTCAATTTCTTCTGTAGTTATCTGTTTTTGAGACCAAGTGGTCATAGAAAGCCACTTTTGAATGTCTTCTAATCGTTGTTCATATCTATTAGAAAGTGTGCGGTCTATAGATGGAATTTTTTTAAAGTCTGCTGTAACGGTATTGATTGTTTCTAATACAGTAAGAACAGCTTTTTTATTTTCTAATACAAAATCTTCACGTCCAGCAATCACAAAACAGCTCCAAGGTGTAGGGAAATCTCCTAAACGTTTAAAAATACCATTATCTACTATAGGTTTTGTGGTAAAGTGTTCCCACATAAAATAATCTGCTTCACCATTAATTAAAGCTTCTACAGCACCATCTAAAGTATTAATGACTTTAAAATCAAGTTTGCTAGTATCCCAACCACGTTGTTCTGCTTGTACGTGAGCCATCACGTGAGATCCCGATCCATATCTACTTATAGCACAACTTGCATTTTCTAATTGATCTATAGAAGTAAATTTACTTTGAGCACTTACGTGAACTCCCCATTGTAAAGGTGATGATACATAGAGTTGTAAAATCTTAGATGGATTTCCATTTGCAATATCTTTAATGATACCTCCAGTAAGTATCACTGCAAGATCAATTTCTTTATTGCGCAATGCTTTATTCATAGCGCCAGTTCCTTCAGGAAATTCTATCCATTCCAGATTGATTCCTTTTTCTGCAAACATTCCTTCTTCAATGGCTAGATGCCAAGGAAGATTAAAGTGTTCTGGTACTCCTCCTATTTTTATTGTTGTCATAGATTGTTATGTATGCTTTTTTAAAAGCAAAAATAAGATATTAAATATATAATTTTATAGTGAATGCTTTTGTGTTACAAGAGTTTGGCCTTCAGTAATTAAATCATTATTCTACAACGCAGTTTAAGGTAAATTTTATGAGGTGTTCGGTAGTTTCGGTAGGGGTAGTACTAAAGGTTTGTGTAGCTCTATTTGCAAGAATAGCATTAAGTGATACCGCACGATGTCCTAGGAGTTTAGCAAGCCCATAAATACCTGAAGTTTCCATTTCCAAGTTTGTAATACGGAGGTTGTTTTTTTCGCTTTCGCGAAAGCGAAATGCCCTCAACTTCTCATTCATTTTTATATCACTTGTTTTTAATCGTAACATACGTCCTTGAGGTGCATAAAATCCAATATTAGTTGCAGTAAACCCTTCGATAACTTTACTTGAAAGAAACTTTTTAGAAAGTCCATCGTCACAAGTTACCACATAAGGAGTGCTCTTTTCTAAGGCCCAATCCATATGTTTTATAAAAGCATTTTGGATTTCTGGATGCTGTATTAATTTACTATCATAAAAGTGTAGCAAGGCATCAAGTCCCATTGCATATTTTGAAATTAAAAAACTATCTACAGGAATGTCTTTTTGAATAGCACCACTTGTACCTATGCGTATGATATCTAATGTGGTATGCGAGTCTTTAATCTCACGTGTTTTGAGGTCTATATTAACAAGAGCATCTAGCTCATTAAATACGATATCAATGTTATCTGTCCCAATTCCTGTAGATATCACAGAAATTTCTTTGCCTCTATATACACCTGTTACAGTTTTAAATTCTCTTTTTTGTGTGGTAAAGCGTATACTGTCAAAGTATTTTGTTACCATATCTACTCGATCTGGATCACCTACAGTAATTATAGTTTTTGCAATGTGTTCTGGTTTTAGATGAAGATGGTATACACTGCCATTTTCATTGAGTATCAATTCTGAAGGTGCAATTGGCATAAATTACTGCTTTGAGAGTTGGTGATCATCATCGTTATAGGTGTATTCATATTTATAAACTCCACCTAGTTGAGAGTTATCTTTCATCTGAGTTAAAACATTATGTTTATTATCTAAAACATTTTTTGCTTTTTCTGTAAGAGTAAAGATGTTATTTTCTATTGTATAGAATGTATCCATACGTTTTATAATACGATATATTTGTAAATCACCATACCCATAATATCCCTGATAGTTAATCATATATCCACATAACTGACTTATGGATTTAATGGTGTGTTTCTGTATAAGACGTAGTAAATGCGTTTCAAGAGTATTGAGACCTGTTCGTACACTAGGAAATCGTTCTTTATGAGCGCTTATACAATTAGATAAGTATTTGAAGCTTGAGTCTTTTGCTCGTTTGGGATTAAATTTTAAGTGGTTATCACTACAGTATAACCTCCATAAATCGTCTGCAAGAAAGAGATCGTGATTATTTAAAGTTACTTTTTTAGTATAATGATTCTGAAGCTCTTTATTAGAGAGCTGTGCTAAACCTTGCAATTGTTTTTTTCCTTCTATCCAGCCACTACATACTAGGTGTATTTTTCCTTTATAATTCATAGTTTTTAGAAAGCTAATACAAGCGAGCATATTGATATGACAAAATAAGTCGTATTCAAACCATAAAATAATTTCTTCATATGAGTGAGCATCTGAAATAATTGCAAGCTGGCTGCCAAATAATGCATCGTATTTACTAGCTTGTTCGGGATATTGCTCTTTAAAAAAGGCAATACGCGTATTTTTAAATGTTTCTGAAGCAAGATTAACAATCGTTTTTCCTTCGCATAGCATTTCTCTCCATACAGCTATATTTCCATTTATAGAAAGATCTTTAAGTCTAGGTGAGAGTGTATCTCCGTTTAAGATGTGTAAAATAGTACTCATTTAGCCTCCTACACGTTTAGTCTTAAAACCTTTTTCTTTGAGAAAGTCCATAATGCGATTTCTGTAATCTCCTTGTATAATGATGCTTTCGTTTTTAAAACTTCCACCCACGCCTAGCAAGGTTTTGATTTCCTTTGCAAGTATTTTAAAATCTGATGTTGCTCCAGTATACCCTTCTATAATAGTGATGGGTTTTCCTTTACGTTTTTCATATTTACATATAAGAGGAGCATCTTGTATCCACAAGGTATCTTCTATAGGTAATTCTTCTTGAGGAGTTTTTTCTGGTGTATGGTTTGGAAATAGATTTTTTAGCTGGTCGCTTAAGTCCATAGGCTTATGTTGTAATTATAATTTTTTTATTTCAGTGTTTATGATAGGAATACCTATTGGAAATACCCACACTTTACCAAAGTAAGGGAAATTAGGCATCCAAACATTTATTTTTTTGTCTTTAAATATGGCGTTGAGGACATTACTTACAAAATATACATTGTAACAATAAGCCGCAGTAGTAACTAACATAATTATAAAAAAGAAAATAGCAACAATAGTAGTAATCGACCTTGGAAGCATTTGATCTACTTTTATAAATAAATTAAATGTAAATAGATAAATAAAACCAATAATTAATACTACTATGCATAAATACATAGATCTTTTAAACCACTTAGAATCTAGTTTAGAAGCGCCTAATAAAAGTGAGTTTAACCTTTCTCCTACAACCCAAAGCCACCAATAGAAAACCCCTAAGAGACTAAATAAAGGAAGTATCATAAAAGGGAACTCAAAACTTATACCTGAAGCTAGTGATATAAATAAAAAAATAAATTGACCAATAACAGTTATTATAGGAAATACAACAAATAGTAGTATCATCCAGCCCCACCCTATATTTAGTACTTTATAAATGCCCTTGTAGTTCATTTATTTTTTTATCAATCCTATTTCTACTAGGCGTTGATGTAAAAACTCACCAGCTGTAATATCATCAAAAGCTTTTGGATGCTCTTTATCTATACACGCCTCAAGACAGTTGAGTTTCATATCTGATCTTGGGTGCATAAAGAAAGGAATTGAGTAACGAGCGGTACCCCATTGTTCTTTTGGAGGATTTACAACTCTATGTATTGTAGATCGTAATTTATTATTAGTATGACGTTCTAGCATATCTCCTACATTAATTACAAGTTCGTCTTCATTAGGAATGGCATCTATCCATTCACCATCTTTGCGTAGTACTTGTAAACCACCAGCAGAAGCTCCCATTAATAATGTAATAAGATTAATATCTCCGTGAGCACCAGCACGTACAGCACCTTTAGGTTCTTCTGTAATAGGAGGATAGTGAATAGGGCGTAAAATACTATTTCCGTTACGAGCCCAGTGGTCAAAATAGAATTCATCAAGGCCTATATACAATGCAAGAGCTCTTAGTACATAAATACCTGTCTTTTCTAGCATACGATATGCTTCCATTCCTTTTGTATTAAAATCAGGAAGTTCGCTCACTTGTATATTTTCAGGATATGCTTCAATGAGGTTTGCATCTTCATCTGGTTCTTGCCCAAAATGCCAAAACTCCTTTAGATCTCCTTCTTTCTTGCCTTTTGCGTGTTCTTTACCAAAAGAGATATATCCCCTTTGACCACCACCACCTTCTATTTCGTATTTTGCTTTATCGGCTTCAGGAAGCGCAAAAAAGCCTTTTACATTTTTGTATAAATCATCTACTAAAGCATCATCAAGAAAATGATTTTTTAGTGATACAAATCCTATTTCTTCGTATGCAGATCCTATTTCATTAACAAACTTTTGTTTACGATCTGGATTTTCACTTAGAAAATCTGAAAGATTAACACTAGGTATATTATTCATTTTGTTTGTGTTTAAGGTTGTCTTACAAATATAGCGAAACCTTTAAGTTTTTAAAATGATTGTAATAATAGCGGTGTTTTTACGCTTTCGCGAAAGCAAAAATAGTATCATAACACATACAATGTTAAGAGTATAAGATATATATGTTATTTACTCTTAAATCAAAAAAGTAAATCTCTGTTTTTCTAAGTAAAATAATTGCCTACATTTACTTATTACATTCTCAAAATAATGGAAAAAACAACCACATTGCCGTTATCATTTAATTACAATAGAAAAGGTATTAGTGATGATACATTGCTAGATTTATATAAAGCAATGTTAAAACCTCGTATGGTTGAAGAAAAGATGCTCATTTTACTTCGTCAAGGCAAGATATCAAAATGGTTTTCTGGAATAGGTCAAGAGGCAATCTCAGTAGGAGTCACAATGGTGATGCAAAAAGAAGAATATATTCTACCTATGCATCGTAATCTAGGTGTTTTTACAACAAGAGAGATACCATTGTATAGACTCTTTGCACAGTGGCAAGGTAAGATGGGTGGTTTTACTAAAGGAAGAGATCGTAGTTTTCATTTTGGGACACAAGAATATAATATTGTGGGTATGATCTCACATTTAGGACCACAACTGGGAGTTGCAGATGGAATTGCACTGGCTCATAAATTAAGAGGAAAGCAATCTGTCACTGCTGTTTTTACGGGTGAAGGAGGGACAAGTGAAGGAGATTTTCACGAGGCACTCAATGTGGCCTCGGTATGGAAATTGCCGGTGTTGTTTTGTATAGAAAATAATGGTTATGGTCTATCAACTCCTACTTCAGAACAATATAACTGCATAGACCTTGCAGATAGATCTTTAGGCTATGGTATGGAGTCTCATATTATAGATGGTAACAATATTTTAGAAGTATATTCTAAAGTAAAAAAAATTACAGAAGATATACGTAACAATCCGCGACCTGTGCTATTAGAGTTTAAAACTTTTAGAATGCGTGGTCACGAAGAAGCAAGTGGAACAAAGTATGTTCCAAAAGAGTTATTAGAAGCCTGGTCTATTAAAGATCCTTTAGATAATTATAGAGCTTTTTTACATAAAGAAGGTATACTCACTGATGGTCAAGATAGTACTATAAAAGCTAAAATCTCTGCAGAGATTACAGGACATCTACTAAAAGCTAACGCTGAAGATGAGATTATACCAGATCTAGAGACAGAACTTCAAGATATATATGCTCCTTTTAATTTTAGTGAAATAAGACCAAATACGACCACAAAAGAGTTACGACTCATAGATGCTATTTCTGAGGGGTTGCGGCAGTCTATGGAGAAGTATGGAGATCTGGTTATAATGGGACAAGATATTGCAAATTATGGAGGTGTTTTTAAGATTACCGAAGGCTTTTTAGAACAGTTTGGTAAAGACCGTGTACGTAACACACCTATTTGTGAAAGTGCCATTGTAGAAACCGCAATGGGACTAGCCATAAGTAATATGAAGGCAGTGATGGAAATGCAGTTTTCAGACTTTGCAAGTTCAGGCTTTAATCCCATAGTAAATTACCTGGCAAAATCATATTATCGCTGGTCACAACCTGCAGATGTTGTGATAAGAATGCCTTGTGGCGCAGGAGTAGGAGCAGGACCTTTTCATTCTCAAACTAACGAAGCTTGGTTTACACATACACCAGGACTTAAAGTAGTATATCCAGCCTTTCCATTAGATGCAAAAGGATTACTTGCTACAGCAATAGAAGACCCAAATCCTGTAATGTTTTTTGAACATAAGGCACTATACAGAAGTATACGTCAAGAAATACCTACAGCATATTATACAATACCTTTAGGCAAAGCAACTTTATTACAAGAAGGAGGCCAAGCTACGATTATTACATATGGCGCAGGAGTTCATTGGGCTCTTGAAGTACTGGAAGCGCATACAGATATTTCAATAGATCTTCTGGATTTAAGGACATTACAACCCCTAGATAAACAAGCAATTTTTAAATCAGTACATAAGACAGGTAGAGTATTGTTATTGACAGAAGATGCAGCTTTTGGTAGTATAATGTCTGATATATCTGCATTAATAATGGAGAATTGTTTTGAGTCATTAGATGCTCCGGTGCAGCGTGTAGCTAGTTTAAATACTCCAATACCATTTAATAAGGCGTTAGAGGATCAATATCTCTCAAAACAGCGTCTTGAAAAAGAATTGCTAGCGTTATTGGCCTATTAATTCTAAAAGAATAAAACTGTTATGATGTATAACTTCTAGTAGATGCACAAAGACATACATATTGTTATTATAGGGGGAGGTCTTGCAGGTCTTACAGCAGCAATACATCTTGCTTTAAAAGGGAAAAAGGTCACCGTTATAGAGAAAAACAACTATCCAAAACACAAAGTTTGTGGAGAATATATCTCTAATGAGGTATTACCATATCTTCATACACTTGGGATTTACCCCAAAGATCACGGCGTAAAGCGCATTTCTAATTTTTTATTTTCAAATCATTCCGGTTCTTCACTTGAAATATCATTGCCTTTAGGAGGATTTGGGATAAGTAGGTATGCTATAGATCAACTATTGTTTGATAGGGCAAAAGAAGTAGGAGTTATATGTATACAAGATCTAGTTATAGATTTAAAGTATGAGAATGAAATTTTTAAAGTGAAGACAAGAAAAAGTGTTTTAGAAGCAACCTATGTTATAGGTGCATATGGTAAACGAAGTGGGGTAGATGTTACGCTTTCGCGAAAATTTATAAAAAACACTTCACCTTGGCTCGCAGTAAAAGCGCATTATAAAGCAGATTTTCCAGAAGACCTCGTTGCACTACATAATTTTGATGGAGGATATTGCGGACTTTCAAAAGTGGAGACAGGAGCAGTAAATGTTTGTTACCTTGCAGACTATAAAACATTTAAAAAATATAAGGATTTACAAAGTTATCAGAACGAGGTATTAGAAAAGAATAAGTATCTTAAAGATTTCTTTACTACAGCAACACCTCTTTTTAAAAAACCTCTAACGATAAGCCAGATTTTTTTTGAAGACAAAACCACAATTGAAAATCACATATTAATGATAGGGGATAGTGCAGGTTTAATACACCCACTTTGTGGTAATGGTATGGCTATGGCTATTCACAGTGCAAAAATTGCAAGTGACTGCTTATTACATCATATATATGTGGGTTCTTCAAGGAGAGAGTTAGAACTTGCATATACGGCACAATGGAAATCAGTATTTGCAAAACGTATGCGCAATGGAGCGATGATACAGAAAGGGTTGTTCAATAAACGCATAGCAAAATTAGGAGTAAGTATCTTACAAAGATCTCCATCATTATTAAAAAAAGTAATAACCTCTACTCACGGAACCATACTTTCAGATGAATTTTAAAAAACGAAGTAATCTTCCAGAATTAATGGATGATCCTAACTTGCCAGAAGATCAGTTAAGATTAGCATTAAAGGACATAGCATTAGTTAATAAATATTTAGGAGGTAATTGGATTACTATAAAAGCATTAGAAAATCTCATCGAGCTGTATCCTCAAAAAAAAGAATGGAAAATAGTAGATGTGGGCTGTGGAGATGGAGAGGTTTTACGACAAATTGCTACTCATTTTCAAAAGGTTGATATTATAATTAAATTTGTTGGTATAGATATCAGTGCAAAGAGTATATCAAGAGCTCGGAGAAAATCAGAAGACTTAAAAAACATCTCTTTTGAAGCACAAGATATTATACTATTAGATAGAACTACTTTTACTTGTGATGTTATTTTATGCACACTAACAATGCATCACTTTACAGATGTTGAAATTTTAAAATTTGTAGAAAAGTTTAGAAAACTAACCACTATAGGTTTTATAATAAATGATTTAGAAAGAAGTAAGATAGCTTATAGATTATTCCAACTATTTAGTAGTATTTTTATGAAAAGTAATGTGGCAAAATATGATGGTAAGGTTTCGATTGCAAGATCATTTAAAAGAGAAGATTTAGAAAATTATTCAAAACAACTATCACTTACTAATTATTCCATTACTTGGAAATGGGCGTTTAGATTTCTATGGATAATAAAAACTTTATGAGTGTTAAAATTACAGCAATAGCAAAACAATTACCTCAATATTCTCGCACTACTAAAGAGATCATTCCTTTTTTAGATATATGGTTAGAAGGACAAGAAGATCGCTTTAAGAGAAAAGTAAAAAAGATATTTGGAAATGCTGCTGTAGATAAACGCTACAGTATAATGGCTCCAGAAGAAGTGTTTACGGCAACAAGTTTTCAAGAAAAAAATGATATTTACACAAGAGAAGTTATAAAACTTGGAGAACAAGTACTTTCTAAAGCCTTAAAAAAGGCATCTTGGGATCCACAATCTATAGATTATATCATCACTGTGAGTTGTACGGGTATTATGATTCCATCACTTGATGCATATTTGATAAATTCTTTAAAATTACGTCAAGATATTGTGAGATTACCTGTCACAGAGATGGGATGTGCAGCAGGAGTGAGTGGTACTATTTATGCAAATGAGTTTCTTAAAGCAAATCCAGGTAAAAGAGCAGCAGTTATTGCTATAGAAAGCCCTACTGCAACTTTTCAGCACAATGATTATTCTATGGTAAATGTTGTGAGTGCTGCAATTTTTGGAGATGGAGCCGCCTGTGTATTACTTTCTAGTAGAGAAGAAGATAAAGGCCCAGAGATAGTAGATACAGAGATGTATCATTTTTATGACGCGCAGCATATGATGGGCTTTAAGCTGGTTAACACTGGACTGCAAATGATTTTAGACCAGCAAGTGCCAGATCAAATAGCTGCTAGATTTCCAGATATTATACATCCTTTTTTAGAAAAAAACGGTTTTAGTATAGAAGATGTAAATCATCTTATCTTTCACCCTGGAGGTAGAAAAATTGTAGAAACGGTAGAAGCTCTTTTTGGATCCTTAGGTAAAAATATAGATGACACAAAAGAAGTACTTAAATTATATGGAAATATGAGTAGTGCTACAGTTTTATATGTGTTAGAACGATTTTTAGATAGAAAATGTGAAAGAGGAGATCTGGGGATTATGCTAAGTTTTGGCCCAGGATTTTCTGCTCAGCGTGTTTTATTAAGGTGGTGACTTAAAATATCTTAGCGAGTTCCATCCCTCCAAAAACGGCTATAATCCCTACTGTAAATGTGGCAATTGTATATAGCACAAAAGTCATAAAATCACCAGATTTTAATAACGCGTGATTTTCATATGCAAACGTAGAAAAAGTCGTAAAACCTCCACAAAAACCAGTAGCTAGAAGTAAAGTGTTGTGACTAGTTAGTGTGTTGTTTTTTAAAGCCCAACCTAAAATAACACCTATCAATAAACTGCCCAAAATATTTGCAGCAAAAGTGCCATAAGGAATTCCGTTAGTAGAATTATTAAGAAGTTTTCCTAATAGATATCTGGCAATACTACCACTACCACCCCCAATAAATACAAATATGAGTGCCTTCACTTGATTATTCTAAATCTTCTATTGGGACATAAATCTCGGTAATCCAGTTTGCAGGATTGGGATGATCTTTAGGATCTGTAACATATACTTCAAAAGGCTTTGCTTCACCTAATGTATATCCTTTTTCTTCTACATATTGCATTGTTTTTCCCCAAGCTTCTCCTAAGTTAGTATAATTACCTTTAACTACCGTTTTAATAGCAGAAACAGTAGGAGTATAGCCACTAAAAACATTTGCAGTTCCAGCAACTACAATTTTTTCTCTTACAGGAATAGCATTGGTCATAATTACATCTCCATTATCAAAAGTCTCGTTATAGATGGTAAAAGGCATTCCAGAACTAACAATATTATTGTCTTTCATAAACTCACTAATACCTGTATAATTTTCAGTCATTATTTTAGGTACTAATTGGGCTTTTGCAGAGGTTGTTCGTGATAAATAAAAACCGCCACTATACTGTGTTAATCCTTTTATATCGATATCATATTTTGTGATCTCAGCACGTGCAACTGTATTTAGCCCTTTCAGACCTTTTTTATACATTTCTTTCATATCTGTATCAAAGTCTACTCCAGAAAAATAAAAATAGACTTTATCTAATAAGGTGTGTTCTCCCTTAATTCCCCAAGTAACTATGGTCGCAAGGCGCTCTGTGCTTTCAAAATCCCAGTAAACTTCACGTTTACGTTCACCCGCAGGAGTTTGTATGGTCATTGCTTGGTCTATGTGTGTATATGGAACTACATCAGTAGTACTCATTTTTCCATCCATTTCTGCTTGCCAGCTGTAAGAAGCACCTTTTCCAGAAGTTACATCTGCATAGTTAATTACCATTGTAGGTTCTTCTTTTTTCCAAGGACCCCATTCTTCCCAAGTTTTATATTCATTAACAATGTCATATACTACTTGTCTAGGAGCATTTATCTCGTGCTTAGCCTCAATTTCATAACTTCCATCTTGTGTGGCAAAGAAGAGCGCACCTGCAATTAAAACAATGAGAACTATGTAGAGAATAAATTTTAAGAATTTCATTTGGAGGTTTTTTATTAGCTCCGTAAATATAGCAAAATTAAGCTTGTCGCATTTTGTATATTTACTACCTATCTTAAAATTACATAATGAAAAATATAAACTTATATGCACTCGCCATTGCTGGAATGCTAGCTGTAGGATGTGCTAAAGAAAATAAGAAGGATGACGCTTTCGCGAAAGCGGACACCCCTGAAACCACAAAAACAGATTTTGAATACTCGGTAGATCAATTTGCAGATATAAAAATATTGCGCTACCAAATACCAGGTTTTGAGGATCTTACTTTGAAAGAGCAAAAATTAGTGTATTATATGACGCAAGCGGGACTAGCCGGTCGTGATATAATGTGGGCTCAAAATTACCGCCATAATATTGAAATTAGAAAAGCACTAGAAACCATCTATACATCACAAGCTGTAGATAAGACAGGATCAGATTGGGATGCATTTGAAACCTATTTGAAACGTGTGTGGTTTTCTAATGGAATACATCATCATTATAGTAATGCAAAGCTTAAACCTGAATTTTCTCAAGAATATTTAAAAGGTTTACTTACGCAAAGTGGTGCAAAACTAGAAGGAGAAGCATTTGATGTATTATTTAATGACAAAGATGCAAAAAAAGTAAACCTATCTAAAGATGCAGATATTGTTTTAGAAAGTGCTATCAACTTTTATGGACCAGACGTTACAACCGCAGAGGTTGAAAAATTTTACGATGCTATAAAAGTAAGTACAGAAACACCTATAGAAAAAGGATTAAACACGCGTCTGGTAAAGCAAGATGGGGTTTTAGTAGAACAAGTATACAAAAGTGGCGGATTGTATGGGGCAGCTATTGATAATATTATATTTTGGCTAGAAAAAGCAAAAACTGTTGCCGAAAATTCTGAACAAGAAAAGGCATTGGGTCTATTGATAGCTTACTACAAAACAGGAAGTCTAGATACTTGGGATGAATATTGTATTGCTTGGGCAACATCTACAGCAGGTAATATAGACTGGATAAATGGATTTATAGAAGTATATAATGACCCAAAAGGATATAAAGGATCTTACGAAACTATCGTACAAATCAAAGATTTTGATATGTCAAAAAAGATGGAAGTACTTACGGTAGAAGCACAATGGTTTGAAGATAATTCGCCACTTATGGAGGAGCACAAAAAAGACAGTGTCAAGGGAGTTTCTTATAAAACAGTCATCGTAGCAGGAGAAGCAGGAGATGCTTCGCCATCTACTCCTATAGGTGTGAACTTACCTAATAATAACTGGATACGTCAAACGCACGGAAGTAAGTCTGTATCTCTAGGAAATATTATAAACTCTTATAATAATGCAGGAGGCTCTGGACGTTTAAAAGAGTTTGCTCACGATGAGAAAGAAGTAGAACTAGAAGAAAAGTATGGACAACTAGCAGATAAATTACACACAGCTTTACACGAAGTAGTAGGTCACGCCTCTGGTCAAATAAATAAAGGAGTAGGAACTCCTAAAGAAACACTTAAGAGTTATAAATCTACCATAGAAGAAGGTCGAGCAGATCTTTTTGGGCTGTACTATTTGATGGATCCTAAGCTTGAAGAAATAGGCCTGGTAGAAAACTGGAAAAACACAGGAATGGCAGCATATGATGGATACATTCGTAACGGATTAATTACACAGCTAGTAAGATTAGAACTAGGAGATGATGTAGAAGAAGCACATATGCGCAACAGGCAATGGGTAAGTGCTTGGGCATTTGAGCGTGGAGCAAAAGAAAACGTTATAGAAAAAGTAACTCGAGAAGGAAAGACTTATTATAACATTAACGACTATGTAAAATTACGTGAGATTTTTGGAGAATTACTACGTGAGACACAGCGTATTACTTCAGAAGGAGATTATGCAGCTGCAAAAGCATTGGTAGAAGATTATGGTGTAAAAGTAGATCCTGCCATTCATAAAGAGGTGTTAGATCGCAACAGTAAGTTTAAGAGTGCAGCTTACAGTGGTTTTGTAAATCCTGTAATTATACCTGTAACAGAAGGAGATAATATCACAGGTTTTAAAGTAACACAGCCTGAGAGTTTTGAATCTCAAATGTTGCAGTACTCTGAGATGTATGGGTATTTGAAATAGAAGATATTTTAATAATTTTTTGGCTATACCAAGAAAGCAGTTATCATTAAGAAGATAGCTGCTTTTTATTTTATAAATGTTGGTACGCGTTCGCAAAAGCAAAAAACCATACAAACAAAAAATACCCCTCAGTTATGAGAGGCATTTTCACACTAATAAAACTAAGATTTATAGGTTTATCGTAATCTATCTACAGATTTTACAAGATCTTCATCT
This sequence comes from uncultured Dokdonia sp., assembly GCA_938002835.1. Lineage (GTDB taxonomy): Bacteria > Bacteroidota > Bacteroidia > Flavobacteriales > Flavobacteriaceae > Dokdonia. The sequence continues at coordinate 42,398 of CALKZS010000047.1, forward strand.
CGCTTGATTGCCTTATTTGCTAAGGCAAGTAAAACGATAGAAACAAGCGGAATGATCATCCCAATACCTTTCTCAAGAACCGCCGTTCCTCCAGATAATAGTTGTGATCGATATACCAATACACCTAATAAAACAAAGTTTAATAATATATTAAAACGTCCTAAGACGAATTGATTCTGTCTTTTTTTCCATAAAAATATGGAAATTAATGAAAGTACACCACTCAGACTAAAAAGTGAGATAATTACAGCATCATTTATTGCCCAAACAACATCACCATTTGCATCGCTATATAGACTTAAAAAATGAGGTAGACTTAAAGATACTACTCCAGCAATAAATAAATAAATAGATTGTATACGTTGTATCAAAATGCACTTAATTTAAAATTTTTGCAAAAATAAGTTTCATTTTTTGATCTTGCTAAGAAAACTTTAAAAATAAAATTGTATCATTGCTTAACAATTAAGCAATAAGCTCTCCGTTTGTTATTTAATTGTCAAAAAACGGCCAAATTCTTCTTTTGGTAAATTTCAATTATTCAATTATTATTAATTCACTCTAGTTACTAGATGTTCGACATTTCAGAATTAAAAGCTAAAAAGCTTCCAGAGCTTCAAGAAATTGCAAAAGGTATTAACGTTCCTAAATTTAGATCGTTAAAAAAATTAGACCTTGTTTACAAAATTTTAGATCTTCAAGCAGCAGATCCTACAAAGGTAAAAGCTGTAGTTCCTAATAAGACTACAGAATCTCCTGCTCCAAAGAAAGAAGCAAAACAAGAGCGCAAGCCTCGTGTACAACAACCTAAATCAAAAGAGGTTAAACCTACAGAAACTAAGGCGACTCAAGCACCAGCTTCTCAAAATAAAAAAGAAGTTGAATCTAAGTCAACAGAAGCTACAAGTAAAGCTCCAGAAAAGCCTAAAGAAACGCATCCTCCAAAAAGAGATACTCACAATCGTCAGAGTAAAGACAATCGTCAGAATAATGACAAGCGTAACTCTCGAGATAATAATAACAATAGGAGTAATAATAACCGTAGCAATAATAATGCTAATAACCGTAATCAACACAAAGGTAATAACGGCAATAAAGATAGCCGCAACCGCTACCGTGAGCCAGACTATGAGTTTGAAGGCATTATAGAAAGTGAGGGAGTTTTAGATATTATGCAAGATGGATATGGTTTCTTGCGTAGTTCAGATTATAATTACCTAGCTTCTCCAGATGATATATATGTGTCACAATCACAAATACGATTGTTTGGATTAAAGACTGGAGATACTGTATTAGGTGTGATAAGACCTCCTAAAGAAGGAGAGAAGTATTTTCCATTAATTAAGGTGAGTAGAATCAATGGTCTTAACCCTAATATTGTTAGAGATCGTGTTTCTTTTGAGCATCTTACACCATTATTTCCTACAGAAAAATTTAACTTA
>CALKZS010000048.1 GCA_938002835.1 uncultured Dokdonia sp.
GATATCTATCATCTACATTAGCTTTAGTAATCATAAAATCAATGATTTGATCTTTGTCATTACAAACTATGTGGAGTTTAAAGCCGTAGAATCAACCCAATGTTCCATCACTTTTTTGTGCAAGATCTTATTTTGTTTTTCTCTTTTGTAATGACACACTTTTAGTGCTGTAGAATCAATAAAAGAGATGCCTAAACATTTACCTAATCTATGCATCTTTAAATAAACAGCCAGAGGCTGTATAACTTGTTTTTGTAATTCTACAAAATCGATTATAAGAGACAAGGTCAGGAGAGAAATCAGTCATATGTTTACAAACATAATAAAGGTAAAAGTGTTTTAGGCTTTTGTAGGATTTAAGATGAAAAATTTTCAAATAAAATTATTGCTTACATTTAAGAATTAACTCAATCCTGATATATAATTACCATACAAATCATTAAAACGCATCCCTGTAGTAAGCTTATATTTAGATAACTTCTTATATTCTACTAATCCAAAAAGAATAAATTCTTTTAAGAAATAACGATCTTCCCCTATCACATCAGGTTGATATTTTTGAATCAAATCTTCTAGCGGTGTGATGCTATCGATCATATGTTTGTATTCTTTATCGCTTAAACTATCTTCTAGTTCAAAACCACTTTGTTCAAAAAACCAAGCCAAGATATCTTGATAAGGATCTTGCTGATCTTCTTTGACTAACTTTTCTATTTTTGGAAAATAATCTTCAAAAAGAGATTTTGTTGCATCACCTATTAAAATCTTTGCAACCTCATCTGCTCCCTCCTGCTCTCCTTCATAAACCAACTCTACTTTTCCAGTAATTGCAGGAACAATTCCCATCAAGTCAGAATATCGTATTGAAGTTGTAGTATCGCCAGAAAGTAACATTCGTCGTTCTGCGGTACTCATTAAATTTTCAAAAGCAGTAATACTCATACGAGCACTAATACCACTTTTCTCATCTATATACTCACTTTCTCTAGCCACAAAACCTATTTCTTCTAATAAATCTTTAACTAGATTAGGAACGTGAACTTTTGTTTTTTGTCGCTCGTCGAGTTTTGCTTCTTGCTCTGTGATTGTTCTAGCAATCGCTACGGTCTCTGGATAATGAGTTAATATTTGAGAACCTATACGATCTTTAAGGGGAGTTACTATACTTCCTCGATTTGTATAATCTTCTGGATTTGCTGTAAACACAAATTGCATATCTAATGCTAATCGTAGTTTAAACCCTCTTATTTGTATATCTCCTTCTTGAAGTATATTAAATAATGCTACTTGAATACGAGCTTGCAAATCTGGCAACTCATTAATCACAAAAATGCTTCTATTTGCTCTTGGGATCATTCCGTAATGTATCACACGATCATCTGCATAACTCAATTTTAAGTTTGCCGCTTTTATAGGGTCTACATCTCCCACAATATCTGCAACAGTTACATCTGGAGTAGCAAGCTTCTCTGCAAATCGATCTGAACGATGTACCCAAGAAATAGGTGTATTATCTCCTTTTTCAGAAATGAGCTCTGTTGCATATCTAGAAATGGGCTGTAATGGGTCATCATTAATCTCAGAACCTTCAACTATAGGCATCCACTCATCTAGAAGATTTACCATCTGTCTCGCAAGTCTTGTTTTTGCTTGACCACGCAATCCTAGCAAGTTTATATTATGCTTTGATAGTATTGCACGCTCTAGTTCTGGAATAACAGTATGCTCATACCCGTGTATACCTGTAAATGTAGGTGTTCCAGACTGCAACTTTGTTATTAGATGCTCCCTTAGCTCGTCTTTAATACTACGAGATACCCAACCAGCTTCTTTAAGTTGACCTAATGTTGTGATTTCTTTATAATTCATATGTTTTTTATCAAACTAATAATTAATTAAAACCTCAAAGAGCTAAAAGCATATTCTCCTGATTCTATTAATTATTTTTAAAATTTATTTAATTCTCTTTTTCCTATTGGTTTCATAATCTTGAAAAATCATTTCTCCAAGACCTTTTAATCCTGTATAAAATGCTTTTCCTTGGTTTGCTTCTGTAAAATGATCTACAAACTGCTGTAAATACGTATCATTTGCTATCATAAATGTGGTAATAGGAATATGCAGCTTTCGCGCTTGACGCGCCATACTATAGCATTTATTTACAATATGTTGATCTAACCCATTTGGATTCTTATAATAACGCCCATCTTTAAGTTTAAGGCAAGAAGGTTTTCCGTCTGTAATATTAAATATCTGTTTATTAGAATTACGTTTTCTACGTAATATATCCATCGCTAGATTGAGTCCAGCGACTGTATTTGTGTGATACGGTCCTACTTGTAAATATGGAAGGTCTTTAATCTTTATAGGCCAAGCATCATTTCCATACACAATAATATCTAATGAGTCTTTAGGGTATCGCGTTGTAATAAGCTGTGCTAATGCCATTGCTACTTTCTTTGCAGGTGTTATACGATCTTCTCCATACAATATCATACTGTGAGAGATGTCTATCATCAGTACGGTAGACATTTGTGCTTTAAAATGAGTTTCTTCTACAACGAGATCACTTTCGCGCAAGCAAAAATCATCTGCACCATTATTAATTTGTGCATTGCGTAGACTCTCTGTCATAGAAATGCGCTCTAAAGCATCTCCAAAACGATACTCCCTGTAATCGCCCGTATGCTCGTCTCCTTTTCCAGCTATCTTTGACCTGTGATTTCCTTGCGCGCTTTTTTTAAGCTTACCAAAAATTTGATCTAAGGCTCGCTTTCGTATTGCGCGTTCTGTCTTTTCTGTAATTGCAGTACCTCCTTTTCCATCTGGCTTTACTTCTTCACGTATGTATCCTTTCTCCTTGAGCTCTTCTACAAAATCATCTAATGTATACTCATCATTTGTGAGGTTGTATTCTTTATCAAGCTGCTTTAACCAATCCATCGCTTCATCAAAGTCTCCAGATGTATGCGTGATTAACTCTTGAAATATATCGAGCAATTTCTCAAAAAGAGATTGCTCTGGCGCATCATATGTTTTAAATACAAAACCGCTTCTTTCTTGTTGTTTTCTCATAGCGTTATAAAAATACACACTAACTACTCAATAAAAAAAGTAAAGGTGTAAATGCTTCTATATTTATAGTTTTTAGTAAGTACTTATAAGACTTCATTACAAACAGACACTATTTTTGACTACATATATGGAGTAATTTTAAATGAATGTATAATTATACGCTTTCGCGAAAGCGTATAACTCAAAACTTAAATTATCTTTTAACGCATTAACATTGCTTTAAGAAATAGAAAAGTGCTTTTAGCTAACTTTAAACTTTAGACCATAAAAACGTGTTTTTTTAATTCAAACAACCAAATGAAACAACTCTTCTCTCTCCTATTTGTATGCTTTTGCACAGTGGGCTTTGCTCAAAAACTCGATATGTCTTTACTCAAAGGCATACAACCTAGAAATATAGGTCCTGGCGGAATGTCTGGGCGTGTTACTTCTATAGATGTTGTTACAGATAATCCAGATATAATGTATGTAGGTACTGCTTCTGGAGGTGTCTGGAAGTCTACTTCTGGTGGTATTAAATGGAAACCAATTTTTGAGAAAGAACTTACAGCATCTATAGGAGCTGTAGCGATACAACAATCTAATCCTTCTGTTGTTTGGGTAGGGACTGGAGAAGGAAACCCTCGTAACTCTCTTAATGGTGGTTTTGGTATTTATAAATCTCTAGATGGTGGTAAATCTTGGAAGTCTATGGGACTTGAAAATACAAGACACATTCATAGAGTAATTATAGATCCTACAAACCCTGATATTGTATATGTAGGGGCTATTGGTTCTCCTTGGGGTGAGCATCCAGAACGTGGTGTTTTTAAAACTACAGATGGTGGTAAAACGTGGAGTAAAATCCTTTTTACTAATAATAAAACAGGAGTTGCAGATATGGTTATGGATCCTTCTAATCCTAACAAGTTACTTGTTGCAATGTGGGAACACAAACGTGATCCTTGGTTTTTTAAATCTGGAGGATCTGGTTCTAGTTTACAAATGACACACGATGGCGGTAAGACTTGGAAAAAACTAACAGATAAAGATGGACTTCCTAAAGGAGAACTAGGTCGTATAGGGCTTTCTATTGCTCCTAGCAGTCCAAATATTATATATGCGCTTATAGAGGCAAAGAAAAATGCATTATATAAATCTGAAGACGGTGGTTTTTCTTGGAAAAAAATTAATGACAAAAATGATATAGGTAACAGACCTTTTTACTATAGTGATATACACGTAGACCCTGAGAATGAAAATCGTTTGTTTTCTGTTTTTACATATGTTAATGTTTCTGAAGATGGCGGAAAAAACTTCACCCAACTTATGGGTGCATATGGTGTAGATAATGGTGTACACCCAGATCATCACGCCTGGTGGATACATCCTACTAATGGAAAATTTATGATGGATGGTAATGACGGAGGTCTTAACATCACAAAAGACGGCGGGAAGACGTGGCGTTTTATTGGTAATTTACCCGTTGCTCAGTTTTATCATATTAATGTAGATAATGAGTTTCCATATAATGTATATGGAGGTATGCAAGACAATGGTTCTTGGAGAGGTCCTGCATATACTTGGAGAGCACAAGGTATACGCAATGATTACTGGCAAGAAATCTCTTTTGGAGATGGTTTTGATGTTGTTCCTGATAAGGATGATAGTCAGTTTGGATGGAGTATGAGTCAGCAAGGGTTTGTGAGTCGTTATGACTGGAAAACTGGAAATAATTATATGGTAAAACCTACACATCCAGATCCAGATGTATTTTTACGTTTTAATTGGAACTCTGCCATTAATATAGATCCGTTTGATAATAGTACTATCTATTTTGGAAGTCAGTTTGTTCATAAATCTACAGATAAAGGACTCACTTGGGAAGTAATCTCTCCAGATCTTACTACCAATGACCCTGAAAAGCAAAAGCAATCTGAGTCTGGAGGTCTTACAATGGATGCTACTGGAGCAGAAAACCATACTACGATCTTAGTGATTGAACCTTCTCCGTTAGAAAAAGATATGTTTTGGGTAGGAACAGACGATGGTCGTGTGCACTACACTCAAAATGGAGGGCAATCTTATACTGAAGTATCTAACAATCTAAAAGGATTACCTGCTGGAAGCTGGATTGTACAAATAAAAGCAAGCAACAAAAACAAAGGAGAAGCCTTACTTGTTGCAAATGATTACCGCCGTTATAACTATACACCATATGCATATAGAACAACTAATTATGGTAAAACTTGGAAACGTATTGTAGACCAAAATGATGTACAGAGTTATACCTTATCTATAGTAGAAGATCCTGAAGAAAAAAACCTTTTATTTTTAGGAACAGATGACGGGTTGTATGTATCGATAGATGCTGGAAATAATTGGCAAAAATGGAATAAAGGATTTCCAACTACTTCTGTAAAAGATCTTGTGATTCATCCTAGAGAGCACGATCTTGTGATAGGGACTTTTGGTAGAGCAGCTTGGGTGCTGGATGATATTAGACCTTTACGTAAAATTGCTAGTGATCGTACTACGCTTTCGCGAAAGCTTGAACTCTTCACTCCTCCTACTGCCTATGATGCCGCATACCAACAACCTACAGGAAGTAGGTTTCCTGGAGATGCAATTTATAGTGGAGAAAATAGACCTGGTGGCGCTCAAATAGCATACTTTTTTACAAAAGTAAAAGAAGACAAAAAGAAGAAGAAAAAAGATGACGATGAAGAAGATGAAGAAGCCGAAGAAAATGATAAAGATGTCGTAAAACACGATTCTATACATCTTAAAATATATGATGGAGAACGACAGATAAGACATCTTAAATGGAAAACTCCTGATAGTACAGGTATATATAAAACAACTTGGCGACTTAATGAAGCTGGTGTAGATAGACCAGCTCGAAAAATAAGTGAACGCAAAAACGAACCAGGAGGAATTACTGTAAAACCTGGAACTTATAAATTAGTACTTGCTTATGGAACCGAAGAAAGCACTTCATCTATTACTGTAAAAAGTGATCCTCGCTTTGAGACACCCCCAAAAGCTATTACTGATGCTTATAATGCAGGAAAAGATATAGAAGCTATGACACAAACTGCTGCAGATGCTGTAAAACAACTTGTACAAAGTAAAACAACTGCTAGTGATTATAAAAAAATGATCAAAAAATTAGATGATCAAGATCAATATAAAGAAGATCTAAAAGAAATTACAAAAATGACTAAACGTATAGATGAAGTCATTGCTCTATATATAGGCAAAGAAGATAAACGACAAGGAATCACTCGCAATCCTGAAGTTACAGTAATGAATCGTATAGGTACAGCAAGTCGTTATGCTAGATCAAGACCTAATGGACTAACTAGCACAGAGACAACACTTATTAAACAAGCAAAAGACGAGCTAAAAGAAGCTATAACTACTACAAATAATTTCTTTAAAAACGAGTGGACACCTTTTGAGTCAAAACTTAAGGAAATAGATGTTCTTGGATTTAAAGAAATTAAAACATTTACAATAGACTAACTAAATCTTTCACCAATGAAAAAATTTCTCAGTCTAACAATTGGAGTACTTCTACTTCACTCTTGTAAAAAAGAAACAAAGGAAGAACAACAAGGAATTTCAGAAACTATTACAGTTGAAGAATATTCTATAGAACAGTTTATGGATAATGAGAATGCATTTGCAAATGGATTTTCTAAAGATAAGTCCAAAGTCTTAATGACTAGTAACCGCTCTGGTATATATAATATGTATACTACCTCTACTAAAGGTGGAGAATTAACTCCAGTAACAGCATCAGACAGTTCTTCTGTTTATGGTATTTCTTATTTCCCTGAAGATGATAGGATATTATTTAGAATGGATGATAATGGAGATGAAATATTTAAAATATTCCTTAAAGACAGTTCGGGCATAAAACGTCTTACACCAGAAAAAAATGTGCGAGCATTATTTAGAGGTTGGTCAAAAGATGGAAAAAGTTTCTTTTATGGTAGTAATGAAAGAGATCCGAAATATATGGATCACTATGAAATGAATATTTCTGATTTTACTTCAAAAATGATCTACCAAAATAATGATGGATTGGATTTTGGCGGAATGTCTGAAGACAGAAAATATATTGCTCTTACTAAGTCTGTAACCACAAATGATGTCGATCTGTATATTATGAATACAGAGACCAATGAAAAAATAAAAATTAATGACTCTTTAAGCAGTAATTCTCCTCAGGATTTTTCTCCTGACAACGCATCTTTCTATTATACTACAGATGATACTTCAGAATTTAGTTACTTAATGAACTATAACCTTGTCGATGGCACAAAAGAAAAAGTAACTTCAAAGAACTGGGATATCAATGCTTTTTATTTTACTAGAAACGGGAAATATCAAGTAATGTTTACTAATGAAGATGCAAAAACGGTAATGGATGTAAAAGAAGTTGCTACAGGAAAAACAATTGGTTTTCCAGAAATTAAAGACCAAACAATTAACAGCGCTAGTTTTTCTAGAGACGAGTCTATGGCAATTCTAAATATTGCAGGTTCTGGCACTCCTACAAATGTATATTCTTTTAATATTGCTTCAAAAGAACATCACCAGCTTACTGATGTACTAAATAAAGAAATTAATCCAGATCATTTAGTAGCCTCAGAAGTAGTGCGCTTTAAATCTTTTGACGGTCTAGAGATTCCTGCTATATATTATAAACCTAAGCAAGCAACAGCAAATAATAAAGTTCCTGCATTAGTATGGGTACACGGAGGTCCTGGCGGGCAATCAAGACAAGGTTTTAGTTCTCAAATTCAATATTATGTAAATCACGGGTATGCTATTTTAGCCGTAAATAATAGAGGAAGTAGTGGCTATGGAAAAACATTCTATACAATGGATGATCAAAACCACGGAGATAAAGATCTAAAAGATTGTGTAGCTGGAAAAGATTGGTTAGCGCAACAAGATATTATAGATGCTAATAAAATAGGAATTATAGGAAGCTCCTATGGAGGCTATATGACTATGGCTGCTTTAACATATACTCCAGAAGAGTTTAAGGTAGGTGTTAATATATTTGGAGTTACTAACTGGTTAAGAACTCTAAAAAACATACCGCCTTGGTGGGAATCTTTTAAAGATGCTTTATATTTAGAAATGGGAGATCCTAATACTAAAGATTCTATTAGACTAAGACAAATTTCTCCTTTATTTCATACAGAAAAGGTAACAAAACCATTAATTGTACTTCAGGGAGCTCAAGACCCAAGAGTATTAAAGGTAGAATCTGATGAAATAGTTGCAGGCGTTAAAAAAAATGGTGTTCCTGTAGAATATGTTTTATTTGAAGATGAAGGACACGGTTTTGTAAAAAAAGAAAATCAAATTGAAGCTTACGGAAGAATTCTAAAGTTTCTTGACACCTACTTAAAAAAAACGGAATCGATACCTATTAATGACTGAGAGATTAAAACCAAAACAATCGATTCTAAATCTTAAAATTATACAATGAAAAAAGCATATTTCTTATTCACTATAATTACATTAAGTACTACTACTTTACTCTATTCTCAAGATAATGGTGAAAAGCGTTTAGGCTCTTGGGCGATGTTATTTACAAATAATAAATTGTCTGAAACTTTTAGTCTTCACGCAGAAGCACAATATCGTAATTATGAGTTTAGCAAAAACTTTAATCAGTTATTATTACGTACAGCTCTTAATTATGATTTTTCTGAGAAAGCGACTGCCTCTTTTGGATATGGATATATCACAACAGATGGCACTTTTGAAGAACCTCAAGGGGAAGAAAACACGACAGAGCATAGACTGTATGAGCAATTTGTATTGCGCAATAGTTTAGGGAAGTTTAAGTTTAGTCATAGATATAGATTAGAGCAACGTTTTATAAACAGACCACAAGGAGAAAATAACACAGAGCACAGAGCTAGGTATTTTTTAAGAGTTACCTATCCTTTAAATGACGCTTGGTTTCTAACAGCTTATGACGAGGTCTTTATTAACTTACAAAATGATTTTTTTGGACAAAATCGTTTGTATGGTGCATTAGGTTATAACTTCTCACCTAATTTAAGTATGCAAATGGGATATCTTAAAAACGATTTTTCTGTAGATACTTTTGATCGTTTTCAAGTTGCTGTTTTTATTAAAACAGATTTAAGAAAGAAAATTAAAAATTAACACTTTTTTAAAGACTTTTTTTACGCTTTAGCGAAAGCGAATATCTCATAATCAAACACTTGATAGTCATTATTACTTATGCTATATTGTATTACCTGTCTATATGTAAAAAGACTGTAGACTTTGCGACCTAAATAACAACAAATAATCTGACCAAATACTTTTATAATGAGATCTAGTAAAATATACTTTAAGAATACTAAAGGAGAACAATTATCTGGTAGACTAGATCTTCCTGCAGATCGAGACCCGCATAACTTTGCCATATTTGCACACTGTTTTACGTGTACTAAAGATTTTAGTGCTGTGCGCAATGTGAGTAGAGCGCTAGCATCTGAAGGTTATGGAGTATTACGATTTGACTTTACAGGTTTAGGAGATAGTGATGGAGATTTTTCTAATACAAATTTTTCAAGTAATGTTCAAGACTTGGTAAGTGCCGCTTCATATCTAGAACACACTTATAAAGCCCCTACACTTCTTGTGGGACATTCTTTAGGAGGTGCTGCAGCAATTTTTGCAGGAAAAGACATTCCATCTATAAAGGCAATTGCAACAATAGGTGCACCTAGTAATCCTGTTCACGTCCAGAAGCAATTAGGTTCAAAACTAGAAACTATTAAAGAAGATGGAGAAGCTCAAGTAACACTTGCAGGAAGAGATTTTACATTTAAAAAACAGTTTATAGACGATCTAGAAAGAAGCTCTTGTGTACAAGCTGCTTCACATTTAGATAAAGCCTTACTTATCTTACACTCTCCTCAAGATGCAACAGTATCTATAAAAAATGCCGAAGAGATTTATCACGCAGCACACCATCCTAAAAGTTTTGTAACACTAGATGGGTCAGAACATTTATTAATCAATAAAGAAAGTGCTGCATATGTAGGTAAAATAGTCGCTGGATGGGCTGCAAGATATATCCCTACACCGCCAGAAGAGCAAATAAAATCTACTCATCAAGTAGTAGCAAGTCTTGACGATGAAGATGGTTTTTCTACACAACTTAAATTAGGAAATCATTATTTAAAAGCAGATGAGCCTGTACGTGTAGGTGGTAATGACTATGGTCCTACTCCTTATGAATTACTTGCTAGTAGCCTTGCTGCTTGTACTGCAATGACAATACAGATGTATGCAAAACGTAAAGGCTGGAAAGTTGATAATGTAGAAGTACATACTAGTTACTCTAAAACATATGCGCAAGACTGCGAAAGTTGTGAGGACGGAAATGGCACAAAATTAGACACCTTTGAAAGAGATATAAAGATCACTTCAAACCTAGATGAAAAGCAATTACAACGTCTTCTACAAATTGCAGATAAATGCCCTATTCATAAAACACTAAATAGCGAGACACAAATACTTACTAAGTTAAGTAGTTGAATTACATTTTGACAGTTCTCAAATCAAAAAAGATAACAGTTACTATTCAAAAAATATGCTTATAATTTCTGATGAGTTGTATTATGCTTTTGCGAAAGCATAATACAAACGTGTGCTTTTTATTATTAGCACAAATAGCAAAACGATAGAGACTCATAGTGCATTTAGAAAAATACATATATCTATCTTATGTTAAAAAATCACATATAAAGTAGAGCCTTCTGAAGTTTTACTCGCAGTAATAAATAGCGATACTTACGATGTTTGGATCTTAAAAACTCATAAAAATACATTAGAAACGAGGTGTTTTTTTTATTAAGTAACTGGTGTTACGCACTAAATCATCAAAAATTTCACCTTGTTGTTAATAAGCACTTAAACTGCTTATTACTATTGATTTAGAAATAAATGTCTACTTAGATTTATTAATCGATTAGATAACAGTTGACATATTTAATAGCTAAAACGATTAAAAAAGCTATTTTTTTTAAGAAAAAGGAACTTATCAACAGTTTTTTGTTAAAATGAGAAAAAACA
>CALKZS010000049.1 GCA_938002835.1 uncultured Dokdonia sp.
TTGAGAAAAAAGAACGTTTTGGTGACTTGGAGATAGATTTGGTAATCGGGGCAAATCATAAAGGAGCACTCTTAACTATAAATGATAGTGCAACAGGAGTGCTTAAAATGAAGTATATAGAAAGCAAAGAATCTAAAGTTGTACAACAAAATGCAATTGAATTATTGGAAGAATGGACTCCGTTTATACACACCATAACAAGCGATAATGGAAAAGAATTTGCTAATCATAAAGAAATTGCTGAGCAACTTAATATTGATTTCTTCTTTGCTAAACCCTATCATAACTGGCAAAGAGGAGCTAATGAAAATTTAAATGGATTAGTCAGACAATATTTTCCAAAAAAAACTAACTTTGATCTTATTCAAGAAAATCAAGTCAAAAAAATACTAAACAATAGACCTAGAAAGAGGTATAATTACTTAACAACAAATTAAGTATTTGTTAACGCAATCAACAACAACGGAGTTGTTGCGTTTATGACTTGAATCCACCATTAATTAAAACCATTTGAAATGGATTATCAATTACTTATTGCTGTATTTGCAGGTGTTACTTTATTACTATTTTTAATTTTAAGATTAAAAATACAAGCTTTTTTAGCACTGCTTATTACCTGTATTGTTGTGGGTGTAATAGCAGGAATGGATCCTTTGGAAATTTTAGATTCTGTAAAAATCGGAATGGGAGGAACCTTAGGTTTTGTTGCTACTGTAGTAGGTTTAGGAACCCTATTTGGAGCGATTTTAGAACATTCTGGAGGTGCACAAAAGCTAGCAGATTCTATGCTCAAGATGTTTGGTATAGAAAAGTCACCTTGGGCTGTGATGATCACTGGGTTTTTTATTGCAATACCTGTATTTTTTGATGTTGCATTTATTATTTTGATTCCTATGGTATATGCCTTACAAAAAGAAACAGGTAAATCATTACTACTCTATGCTATACCTTTACTTGCTGGACTAGCAATCACACATACATTTATACCACCTACTCCGGGACCTATTGCTGTAGCAGATATACTAGGTGCAAACTTGGGATATGTTATCATTTTTGGTTTTATAGCGGGGTTACCAGCAGCTATTATTGCAGGTCCTTTACTTGCAAAAATGCTTTCTAAAAAGATGCATATTGAGACTACAGAAGATATGGTATCTTCTGTAGAAGTACCTAAAAATGCTCCTAGTGCATTTACCATATTATTGATTATTGCAATTCCTATTGTTCTTATTGTTTGTAATACAGTACTTAATAGTCCGCTATTTAAAGAAGTAAAACTTCCAGAATGGTTATTGTATGGAGCAAACTTACTAGGACACCCTTTTGTGGCTTTAATTATAGCAAATATTGTGGCTTGGTATGCACTAGGTATACGAAAAGGCTTTACTAAAGATCAGCTTTTAAAAATATCTACCAAGTCTTTGTATCCAGCGGGTGTGATTATTTTGTTAACAGGTGCTGGTGGAGCCTTTAAGGAAATATTAATAAACACAGGAGCTGGTAAAATGATTGCTGAGAGTTTGTGTAGTGATTTTTTTCCTCCCGTAATTTTTGGTTTTATTGTAGCTGCTATTGTACGTGTTTTACAAGGGAGTGCTACTGTAGCAATGATTACTGCAGCAGGAATTACATCACCATTATTAGGACTTTCTGAAACTAGTGATGCGCAACTCGCTGTTCTTGTGATTGCAGTGGCTTCTGGAGCAACGATTTTTTCACACGTGAATGATAGTGGTTTCTGGCTTGTAAAACAATATCTAGGGCTTACAGAAAAGCAAACTTTTCAATCGTGGACAGTGATGACAACGGTTATTGCTCTTGTTGGACTGGTGGTGAGTACGGTGTTGTGGTATGTAGTATAGATTTATAAAGTTTCTTCTCTTTCAGGACAGTTCTCAATCTTACATAATACGGCACCGTTTTCATAACTATCTTTACTATAGACTTTAATAGTAATAAAGATTTGATGTTTTATGTAGTCGTATTCAAAAGCTTCTTTAGTAAAAATTGAATCAATAGGCTGCGACTCAAAAAATCCTCTGTGATCACCGTTGTTTTCATTCATATATTCGGCAAGCTTTCCAAAAATTGAATTTGAAAAATCATTATAATTAGCTATAACTATAGGACATTTCATAATGCCATCAAATTTTACACCTGTTATACTATCTGTAAACGAATACTCATTTTCTAGAACGATATAATCGTAATCAAGCATTTCATTAAAGAATTCTTTATAGCTTTCTCCTGATGAGTCTTTTAGTAATTTGCTTCTAATTAGTTCAGACTCAAAATCATTTATATATTTTTTTATGGAAATCCCGTTAACTGTAACTTCTTTAGCATAACAATCATTATATACTTCAGAAATATGTTGTTTCTGACAGCCAGAAATTGATATGATTAAAACATATGCTATCAAATAAGACTTCTTCATAATCAGAATTAAATCTAAATTCCTGTATAATTACTAGGAGTAATCGCTTTTAATTCTGTTTTTATAGCATCACTTACTTCTAAGGTATCTATAAAATCTGCCATAGATTGTTGTGTGATTTTACTATTTACACGTGTAAGTGCTTTAAGTGCTTCATAAGGATTAGGGTATCCCTCACGGCGTAAGATAGTTTGTATCGCTTCTGCTACTACTGCCCAGTTATTCTCAAGATCGGCAGCGATTTTATCTTCGTTTATAAGGAGTTTATTAAGTCCTTTTAAAGTAGATTGTAATCCTATAATAGTGTGTCCTAGCGGTACACCTATGTTTCTTAAAACTGTACTATCAGTAAGGTCACGTTGTAGCCTTGAAATAGGAAGCTTTGCAGAAAGGTGTTCAAAAACAGCATTTGCAATACCTAAGTTTCCTTCACTATTTTCAAAATCTATAGGATTTACTTTGTGTGGCATCGCACTAGATCCTACTTCTCCTTTCTTAATTTTTTGCTTGAAGTAATCCATAGACACATAGGTCCAAAAATCTCTGTCAAGGTCAATTAAAATAGTATTTATTCTTTTTAACCCATCAAATAAAGCGGCCATATGATCATAGTGCTCTATTTGCGTAGTAGGGAAGGAGTGTTGCATTTTTAATGTGTCGTGCACAAAAGAGTGTCCAAAGGCTTTCCAATCTATTAATGGATATGCAACATTATGTGCATTAAAATTACCCGTTGCGCCACCAAATTTTGCAGCACTTGGTATATCATTTAATAAGTTAAGCTGCTCTTCTAGGCGTACAACAAAAACCTCAATTTCTTTTCCTAATCTTGTAGGAGAAGCCGGCTGACCGTGTGTACGGGCAAGTAATGGGATATTTGCCCACTCATCTACAAGTTGCTTTAAGTCGTCTACTACTTCTAGCAGTTGCGGGATATAGACTTGATTCATTGCGTCTTTTAATGATAGCGGAATCGCAGTGTTATTTATATCTTGTGATGTTAGTCCAAAGTGTATAAACTCTTTGTATTCTGAAAGGTTGAGCGTGTCAAATTTTTCTTTAATAAAGTACTCTACGGCTTTTACATCGTGATTGGTTACTTTCTCTATGTCTTTAATCGCTTGCGCATCTTCTGTAGAGAAGTCTGAGTATATTTCGCGCAAAGCGATAAAATTGTGTTTATCTACTTCTTCCAACTGTGGTAATGGTAATTCACATAAGGCAATAAAATATTCTACTTCTACTTTAACACGATATTTTATAAGTGCTTCTTCAGAAAAGAATGATACCAAACTACTTGTTTTTGAGGCATAACGACCATCAATAGGAGAGATGGCTCTAAGTTGTGACGACGACATATGACGTGTTTTGATTAAGGGTGCAAATATA
>CALKZS010000050.1 GCA_938002835.1 uncultured Dokdonia sp.
GAAGCTAATAGTTTCCGCTTTACATTCCCTATACCTCAAGCAGAAATTTTTGCTAATGATGGTATTTCTGATGCAGATCAAAATCCTGGATATTAAAAAATAAAAATATGAAAAATATAAAAATATATGCTTTACTTTTCCTTGCATTTTTAGGAGCTTGTGAGGCTGACGATGAACAATTCTTTTTAGATGTAAATAATCAAGAAGAAGCAATAGGTCAACTTAATGGAGGAAGTATTTTAACTTTTAACCCTAGTGAAGATACTTCGAATTTTGTTACAGTTGGTGTTTCTACTATCTCAGATCAAAGTAGATCATTTACTATTGCTATAGATGAAGATAATACTACGCTAGATGCTTCATTTTACACCATTCCTACTTTAACAGGAACGATTCCTGCTGGTAGTTTTACTGGTGATTTAGAAATTATCACACCAATTCCATCCACTTTACCTGCTTCTGGCTTAGTACTAAGTATAGATTTAATCTCTATAGAAGGTGCAAGTATTTTAGAGAATGGTAATTCAGATGAAGATATACCTTTAACAGTTGCTTGCCCTTCTGTTGAATTAGGTAATGTTATAGGTTCTGCGACAACTCTAGAAAACCCACTTTTAGTAGCTTTTGGTGTACCAGCAACATTTTCTGATCCTAGACAAATAATCGCTGGTCCTGGTGATAATCAAATAATAATTGTAGGTGGTTTATCTGCAGATATAGGTGGAACAGATGTTATATTGACTATTGATCCTGAAACTGGAATAGCCACTAGTGCTGAAGATGGAGGCGTTGGTTTTGTTAGTGGTGCTAACATAGCTACTACGACAGATGTAAGTGGAAATGTTTTGACTTGTATTAATCAAGTTACCTTTACAGTAAATAATGCAGTATTTGGTGCTCCATTCAATTCTAATACAGTTGTATTAGAAATACAATAAATACTAAATTTATTTAATAAATTTTTAAAAAATAGGATCACCTAAAAAAGGTGATCCTATTTTTATAAAATCATTTATTCTAAAATTAAAAAGTTTTTGCTTTTTGAAGTAGAAAACTAAAAAATAATCTTATACTTAAAAGCTATCAGTAAAAAAGCAAAAAAAATCATCTACATCCTATTAACCCTATTAACCATAAGCTGCAAACAATCCCAAGAAGATATGTTACAACATATCAATGGATATTGGGAGATTGCTCAAATTAAAACTTTAGATGGACAAGTACGAGAATTTGCTATGAGTCAAAACATAGATTTCTTTGAGATTAATGAAAATGGAAAAGGAATTAGAAAAAAAGTGCAGCCTAATTTATCAGGAACATTCACTACTTCTAAAACCAGTGAAAATATAGATGTAATATCAGACAAAAAGAGGCTAACTTTGCAATATACAACAGCACTAGATACGTGGACAGAAACTGTACATAAAGCAACAGAAAATGAACTTGTCCTAATTAACGAAACTGGAATTATTTATACTTACAGAAAATACAAACCTCTAGTAATAAACTAATGGCAAAGCGCAATACAGACCCTATCTCTATAAGTGATGCTCTAGGGGAATTTGTACAAAAAAACAAACTAAGCAAAGGTATTGACAAAGTAGATGTTACAAATGCCTGGTATTCTCTTAATCCTGCATTTGAAACCTATACCACTTCTATACGTTTTGATAGAGAAACTCTTTTTGTAAATCTAAGTTCTTCTGTTTTTAGAGAAGAACTCTCCTACGGAAAAGATAAGATCTTAACAATGATTAATGAAGAATTGGGACGCGAAGTCGTAAAAAAAATTGTACTAAGATAATAAAGATTACATACGCTCAGGTACATCAATACCTAGCAAACCAAAAGCACTTTTTATTATCTTACCTACTTCCTCACTTAACGCTACTCTAAAACTTTGATCTTTAATATTATCTGTCCCTAAGATTTGAACGTTCTGAAAGAATGAATTATACTCCTTAACTACATCATACGTATAGTTTGCTATAATGGCAGGGCTTTTTTGAGTGGCTGCTAGCTTTACAGTTGTAGGATATTCTTGTATGAGTTTAAGAAGCTCTTTCTCTTTAGGATGTAATACTCTATCTGTTGTGATTTCAAAAGGTACATCAAGTTCTTTAGCTTTACGTAAAATAGACTGTATACGCGCGTAGGTATATTGAATAAAAGGCCCTGTATTTCCTTGAAAATCTACCGACTCCTTAGGATCAAAAAGAATACGCTTTTTAGGATCTACCTTCAATATATAATATTTAAGCGCTCCAAGACCAATAATTTTATATAGCTTTTGTTTTTCTTCTTCAGAGTATCCATCAAGTTTACCTAGTTCTTCAGAAATAGCTCCTGCTGTTTGCGTTACCTCTTTTATAAGATCATCTGCATCTACAACAGTACCTTCTCTAGATTTCATCTTTCCAGAAGGAAGATCTACCATACCATAACTTAAATGGAATAAGTTTTTTGCCCACTCATATCCTAGCCTTTTTAAGATTAAAAACAATACTTGAAAATGATAGTCTTGTTCATTACCTACAGTATATATCATCCCTCCTACATCTGGGTGATCTTTTACTCGCTGTATAGCAGTCCCTATATCTTGGGTCATATAAACAGCTGTTCCATCTGCTCTTAACACAATCTTACGGTCTAATCCATCTTCAGTAAGATCACACCATACAGAACCATCTGGATCTTTTTCAAAAACACCTTTTTTCAGTCCTTCTTCTATATTGTCTTTACCTAGTAAGTAGGTATTGCTTTCATAATAATAACTATCAAAATCTACACCTATATTTTTGTAGGTCACCTCAAAACCGTCATATACCCATTGGTTCATTTTTTTCCAAAGCCCAACAACTTCTTCATCACCAGCTTCCCATTTACGAAGCATTCCTTGAGCAGCAATTAGAAGTGGTGCTTCTTTTTTTGCTTCTTCTTCTGATTTTCCAGAAGTAATTAATGCAGCAATTTCTTTTTTATATTCTTGATCAAACTTTACGTAGTAATTGCCTACTAATTTATCTCCCTTTAAACCTGTAGATTCTGGCGTTTCTTCATTGCCAAAACGCTGCCAAGCAAGCATAGATTTACATATATGGATACCACGGTCATTTATAATTTGTGTTTTATACACTTTTGAACCAGCTGCTTTTATAATCTCAGAAACAGAATACCCTAACAATACATTACGCACGTGACCTAAGTGTAATGGTTTATTTGTATTAGGAGAAGAATATTCTACCATTACAGCATCTCCTTCTACAGCAGTTTTACCATAATCGTTGGTAGCCACAATGTCTTCAAAAACTTTTACATAAAAACCATCTACTATCACAAGATTTAAGAAGCCTTTTACCACATTAAAATCACTCACCTCATCTACCTTTGCCACGAGGTATTCTCCTATTTGAGTTCCTATTTGTACAGGATTCCCTTTTACTACTCGCAACATCGGAAAAACCACCACCGTAATATCTCCTTCAAATTCTTTTCGAGTAGCCTGAAATTCTACTTGTGGTAATTGTGCATCAAATATTTCTGACACTGCTGTTTTTACGTGAGCCTCAATAGTGGTTTGTAATGACATAAATTCTATTCTAATTGCTATTATGTGCTGTATATACGCTTTCGCGAAAGCGTAATCACAACCCCTTAAATAAGCGACAAAGATATATGAAAATTGAATGTTTACACACTTGAAATGCTTCTAAACTTGTATCTTTAAAAGAAAAAGATGCTCCTTAACGTTTCTTATAACAATCCCGAGGTAACACAAAAAATAGATACTGCTGTAGGTAACCCTTTTGGGCTTAGAGAACGTTTAAAACAAGGTGGAATAGGTATAGGACATCTTGTAATTACAGCATCAAGTGTACATATACAGAATTTTCTTGCTTTAGATAAATACAGAAACAAATGTAATATAGAGCTGCGCCCCAGAGGGATTATTATAGGATTTAGAGCTTTGCTTGAATCCTATGCCTTTGTTATTCCTTACTGGAAACTCAATTTATATAAAGGACGCGCCGAAGAATACAGTTTTTACCACGATACTTATTTTATAAAAATACAAGCAAAGGCAAAAGACCAAAAAGTGCACCTTTTTATAAAACGCATACTCGAAGAAAAAGCAAAACAAGCGCCTACTAATATTGACGATATATATTAAAGCATACAACAACTAGAGCTAGTCATTAATACCAAAGATTATGAAAATCTTACTCACTGGAGCAAATGGATATATTGGAATGCGATTATTACCATTGCTACTTGATGCTGGCCATAAAGTGGTTTGTGTAGTACGTGATGCAGAACGCCTCTCTGTGAGTAAAAAAATCAAAACACAAATAGAGATTATTGAAATTGATTTTTTAGATACTCCAGATACTTCTATAATTCCAAAAGATATTGATGCTGCATATTACTTATTGCACTCAATGAGTTCTTCAACCAAAAACTTTGACACTAAAGAACAAAAAGTTGCTTCTCATTTTAATCACTATCTCTCTAAAACATATTGCAAACAAGTAATTTATCTTGGGGGAATTGCAAACGAAGAAACCTTGAGTAAACATCTCTGGTCTAGAAAAAACGTAGAAAGCATCTTAGAAAAAGGTAATGCTGCACTCACTGTTTTGAGAGCCGGAATTATTGTAGGATCTGGAAGTTCTTCTTTTGAAATAATAAGAGATCTATGCGAAAAGCTTCCCATAATGATTACTCCTAAGTGGGTAAAAACAAAGTGTCAACCCATTGCGATACGCAATGTGATGCAGTATCTAATAGGTGTTTTAGGTAATGAAAATACCTATAATGATCAGTTTGATATAGGAGGTCCAGATATTTTATCATATAAAGAGATGATGTTGCAGTATGCAAAAGCGAGGGGATTAACATTATTCATCCTTACCTTACCTATTATGAGTCCTAAGCTCTCCTCTTACTGGTTATATTTTATCACTTCCACTTCATATAAACTAGCATTAAACCTAGTAGACAGTATGAAAATTGAAGTCATTACAAGAGATAATAGACTACAAGACTTATTATCCATCAAGCCTATTTCTTATACGACAGCTATTGATCTTGCTTTTATTAAAATACAACAGAATCAAGTAGCTAGTTCTTGGAAAGATAGCCTTGTGAGTGGTAGAATTAAAACTAACTTAGATGACTATATACAAGTTCCTAAATACGGCTGCCTTAAAGACAGACAACGTATTACACTAGAGGATAAAGAACTGGCTATTAAAAATATCTGGGCAATAGGTGGTGATCGCGGTTGGTATTATGGTGACTGGTTATGGAAAATACGCGGCTATGTAGACAAGCTTCTGGGAGGTGTGGGTTTACGTCGCGGTCGCACACATTCAGATCGTATTCATACTGGAGATGTCCTAGATTTCTGGAGAGTATTACTTGCTAATAAAGACGAACCTCGTTTATTACTTTTTGCAGAAATGCGAGTTCCTGGTGAAGCCTGGTTAGAGTTTAGAATAGATGAAAATGATGTTCTACATCAAACAGCTACTTTTAGACCTCGTGGATTATTAGGGAGATTATACTGGTATAGTATGCTTCCCTTTCATTATTTCATTTTTGGTGGAATGATTAGAAATATAGCTAGAAAGCGATTTACAAACGAATGAAAATTAAATTAAGAGAAAAAGCTTTTAAGTATTGAGACCGTTGCAAAAGGTCATTTAGACTAGGAGGTTTCTTATTTTTTATTTTTTTTTATTCAAAACTTAGTCGATTTTTCAATTTCATTTTAGTTTTAGGGCATAAATGAGTGTTTTTAAGGCTCATTTTCTCTTAATTTTTAGAATTAGACGCAAGTATCCCTGGGCTTCTATACAAATTATAAGACATCGCCTCCATTAGGTTTTGAGTGTGCATTTTTTTGATGCCTCTATATCTTGC
>CALKZS010000051.1 GCA_938002835.1 uncultured Dokdonia sp.
TTTTGTAAGCGTTTTTTCTTTGCTTGTTTATTAATTGTGTACTTTTAAAGGCTACTTTTAAAAATTATTATAACTAAAATCAATTTTTTATGAAAAAAGTTACACTTGTTTTGAGTGCTGTTTTATTACTACTTAGTATTATGGTAACTGCTCAGGAAACAAAAAAGGGTAATAAACCTATTGCTATTAATAAAGCAGATAAGGTAACAGTTATGCCTTCAATTTCTTCAAGATCTAATGGGGAGCTTTATCCATCTACTGAGAAGAATGGAGAAATACAAGATGGTCGTGCTACAAGGCATAAAATTGTTATCGGAAAAGGTTCTGACGGACCAGATTTTTATGCTAAAAACCCAAATAAAATGAAAGGAAAGATTCAGGGTAAAATGCCTGAATTAGTTTTTGAAACAGCTTTGTCTAATTCTCAACCAACTGATCCAGCAGGTGCTGTAGGACCCAATCACTATTTTGCAGTTTTTAACACAGGATTTAGAATTTTTGATAAATCAGGAAACCCATTAACTGGGCAATTGGGCCCTGGAAATATATTTCCAGATGCTGGATGTTGTGACCTCACTGTGTCATATGATAACTTAGCAGATCGCTGGGTTGTTACTTTTTTAAATGGAGCAAATGCTGGTGTTCAAGTTGCAGTTTCAGATGGGCCAGATCCATTAACAACAAACTGGAATGTATATTTCTTTGCTAATATTGCAGATTATAATAAGCTTTCTGTTTGGAGAGATGGTTACTATATAACACAAAATGGAGCACCTAATCAGGTATGGGTATTAGAGAGAGAAGCAGCTTTAGCTGGAGATCCAGATGCACAAATGATAGGATTTGCTCTTCCAGGTATTGTAACAAGTGGTTTTAATAGTGCTCAGGCATTTAATATTACAGATGACAATCATCCATCAAACGGTGCTGCTGGTGTTGTTTATATGCAAGATGATGCTTGGGTAGGGGTGGATAATGATCATATTAAATTATGGGAGATAGATTTAGATACAGATGATGTGACTAATTCAACAATTTCTGATCCTCAGGAAATTGCTGTAACAGATTTTATATCTGTTTTTGACGGGGGTAGTTTTGCTAATTTGACACAGCCTAACGGAGGTGTAGATATTGATGCTTTACAAGCAACTATAATGAACCAAGCTCAATTTAGAAAATTTGCTACTCATAATAGTGCTATATTTAATTTTGTAGTTGATACAGATGAGACAGCAGGAGAGCTTGCTGGTATACGTTGGATGGAATTTAGACAGTCTGGTGATGGTGAGCCCTGGTCTTTATTTCAAGAAGGAACATATACAGCTCCAAATGGGAAACACGCTTGGAATGGAAGTATGGCAATGGATTCCCAAGGTAATATAGGTATCGGATATACAGGGATGGCAGGTCCAACAACTCCTACGGATGGTAGCGAAATAGAAATAGTAAGTTCATATTATACAGGCCGTTTTGATGGTGATCCAGCAGGTACAATGACTGTAGAAGAAACATTAATAGCAGAAGGAGCTGGAAATATTCCAGGTATTCGTTATTCAGATTATTCAAAAATTGATGTAGACCCTTCTGATGGTCTTAGATTTTGGTTTGTAAATGAATATATAGGCCCTAATGGTAGAGGTAATGTAGCTGGAGTTTTTCAGTTTGAGCGTTTTGCAAATGATGTAGGAGTAACAATACTTAATGAACCTGTATCTGGTGTATTAACAGACGGTACAGAAATTGAAATAGAGATCACTAATTTTGGTGACGATACCGCTTCAAATTTTGATGTTTCATATCAAATAGATGGAGGAGCTATAGTAACAGAAACTTATACTGGAACTATTGCAACAGGAGAATCAGATGTATATAGATTTACTACTACTGCAGATCTTGGAGTAATTGGTCAAACATATTCTATAACTGCTTGTACAGCATTAGCTACTGATGAAAATACTACTAATGATTGTATTACTTCTGAAGTTGTTTCTATACCTGCAAGTGATATTGGAGTCGTTGGTGTGATTTCTCCAGTTGGGGGGCTTACTCTATCAGATTCTGAAGTAGTAACAGTTACTATAGAAAACTTTGGAGCTGAGAGTCAAAGTAATTTTGAAGTAGGGTACACTATTGATGGAGGTACTGAAGTTGTAGAGACTGTTACAGCGACTTTAGAAGTAGGTCAAACACTAGAATATTCATTTACTACTACTGCAGATTTTAGTGCTATTGCATCATACACTCTTGTAGCTAGAACCATATTATCTGGAGATTCAGACACGTCTAATGATTCTCAAGAAGTAATTATAGAAACATTAGATTGTACAGTTAATGAGAATACTACAGCGCAACCTATAGGTCCAAATGCTGGTACAGTAACAGAATCAATCATAACAATAGATCAAAATTATGATATAGAAGATTTAAATGTTTCAGTAAACTTAACTCATACTTGGGTGGGAGATTTAACTTTAGAATTAATAGCTCCTAATGGAACAGAAGTGTTATTATCTGACCAAATAGGTAATAATGGAGATAATTATACAGATACAATTTTTGATGATGAAGCAGATCAACCTATCACAGCAGGAGCTCCTCCATATACAGGGACTTTTAGTCCAGATGGATCTCTTTCTGACTTTGTGGCTGTTGAAGAAACTTCGGGAGATTGGATATTAAGAATAACAGATAATGTAAATGGAGATTTTGGTGAGTTATTAGATTGGTCGCTTACTATCTGTGGTTCTGAATCAGTTTTATCTACAGAAGAAGAGTTACTCCCATCTACAGAATTTTTAGTTATAAATCGTGGAGGTAATCAATTTAATGTGTCCCTTAATACAACTGAAATTAATGAGAGACTTAACTTTCAAGTATTTAATATTACGGGTCAAAAATTATTAGACTATAGGTTAGATCATAATGGTACTGGATATCAATATGATTTAGATATGTCTTATGCTGCAACTGGAGTGTATATATTACGTCTAGGAAATGCAGAAAAGGTCAAGGTAAAGCGTATTATTGTAAGATAATATCATATTTACTTGTTAATATAAAAATCCCGTTATCTTAAATAACGGGATTTTTTATTTTTAATGCTATTATAGAGAGATATTTATTCTTTTAATACCATTTCAGTAATGCCTACAGGACTGGCTTTGTCACAACGTTGCATTCTGCGTTGCGGAGTGTATTTTATCCAGATGTCTGTTCCATCTTTTAGAAATTTTTCATCCATTTGAATGGCTTCAATAAAAGATCCATCTTTAAGTTGTAT
Organism: uncultured Dokdonia sp.; assembly: GCA_938002835.1. Taxonomy (GTDB): domain Bacteria; phylum Bacteroidota; class Bacteroidia; order Flavobacteriales; family Flavobacteriaceae; genus Dokdonia. Next base: position 3,281 of record CALKZS010000051.1, read on the forward strand.
AACCCATTCACAATCTCCTTCAGATTGAGAATGTACTATCCTTCCTTCAGTATAGCCAGTAGCGTCAAAAGTAGTTTCTTTCACAGTAGTTGTAGTTTTAGTGTCTGTCTCATCATCTACTATAGCTTTTTTACTACAGCAAGAAATAGCCATAACAGCTATAAAAAAGAGACTTGAAATATGTGTTTTTGTGTTCATAAGTATGGTTTATTATCTCTAAAGATCGTAAAAATTTTAGAAGAATGCTTTTATTTGCACATTTCCTGTATGAATGGTCCGTGCAGATTCACTTGATCTTCCAAAATAGGAAACATTAAGATCTAAAAATTTAGTTATTCTTTTTTGAGCAATAAGATTCCACGTAAGGTTAGTTCCTGGCTGTAAACCTTCTAATATTTGATAGGCTACAGGTGTAAAAGCACTTCCCGTAAAATCATTGTTAATATATTTTAATTCTCCATTTAAAGAGACCTTTTCAAAATCTGCTAGTGCAAATGAGATGCCAAAATTATTTTGAGATAAAGATTCAAAAGATCCAATAGTATTTTCTTTACTTTGAAATTCGTAAAATAATGCAACTCTAGATTGCCTTCCAAAGAGATATGAAACTCTAGAGTTTATTCCAGAGACATTTAGATTAAAATTGCGTTGTTCAAAATTTTCTACATCACTTTGATTGCTTCCCGTTTCTCCAGCTACAGTGAGTAACCAACTTTTCTTAACCTTGTGTAAAAAGTTAAATTGATGTCTAGTGATGGTACTTTCTTGAAGTCCTGTAGATAATAAATTCTTAGTATCACTACTTAGTAGTGTATAAGAAGTGGTATATCGTTGTTTACCACGATTAAAAAATAATGTATTTCTAAAATTAATAGAAGCCCCTATCTCATCGTCTTTCTCAGAAAATGGGTTAAGGCTAAAATCTCTCGAACCGCGAAGTAATCTTCTATCTATAATATAGCTCGTTTGATTATGAAAATGAGAGAATAACTTTTTAAAACCTTTTTTTTCAGACCATTGACTCGGGTCTATAGTAAGTTGTTGACTTAGTCTGTTTTGATGTGTTTGTAAAAAAATCTGATTTGGTAATAAAACTCGTAAAAATGTAGCTTGGTCTTGAAATTGTGCTACTTCAAACTCTTCTAGTTGTTGCACTCCATCGTTATTATAATCGTTCCAAGTAAAGGTTCCTTGACCTTCATCTACCTCTACATATGTAAATTCTTGCTGTGCTTGAGTGCCACTGTTGGTCTCAAAAACGGTATTCCATCGTATCAGATTTTTTGCAAATTTCTGATCATATAAAAGTCTAGAATTAAGTGCATTTTCATCATCACTACCATCTGTAAATTGAAGGTTTCTGTAGTTTACATAGAGAGAAAGATTTGTCTTTGCGCTTTTTACGAGTTGTGTATTTATAAAATAAGTATTTGCATTATTAACAGTAATTACACGATTAGTACGCACACTATCGCTTTCGCGAAAGCGGTATCCCACCTCTACATATACCTTTGTGCTATCTCCCACACCGGCATAAACACCATACTCATAAAATCGCTGACTATCTGGTGTGATAGAGTCGTTACTTTTAATGGTGCTTAGATTGTCTTCTAGCTGAAATTGACCACCTATCCAACCCTTTTTGAGAGAGAGATGCGATCTAACAGAGGCACGTGTAAATGCGGTAGTTTTTAAAATATCATTTGTACTCAGTGTACTAGCATTTCCAGAGGTGCGAAGCTTGCCTAATTTCCAATCAGCTTGTAGATTATGCTTTCTCCCAGAGTATTCATTATTAAAATCCAGATGCTGGAATTGATAGGTTACAACACCTTTATTACTATCATTATATCTGGTACCAATAGTGGTGAAACTTTGATTATTTGTAAGTGAGCCACTTGCATTTGCAAGGGAGTTTTCTAGATTCCAGTCCCTATTAAACTCTACATTATAAAGACCTTCTATGTTTACAAAATCTTTTTGGATATAATCCCAATTTCCAAAAACAGTTAGTTGTCCAGTACTATCTTTCTCGATGAGTCGCTGTTCGATATTTATATGAGCAGCATATCCATTGTTGTCGCTATCATCTATATTTGAAAATGTGTTGAGATCGTTCTTACTTCCTGCTATTTCAAAATTAATGTCTGTTTTTTCTGAAGGAGTATAACTTCCGTTTACAACACCTAGTTGTAAGATAGTAGGGGCAAACAATTGTACTTGTGGGGCAAAAGATCCTTGCGAGACTCCATTTACAGGAGCCACATATTCAAAAGTGCGTTGTAATGTATTTATAGTGCTTAAAATATAATCTCCTTGATTTTCTCCTACTTCTGTAAAACTTACTTGGAATAAGGTCTCTTCTGGATCTGAGCTAAACTCAAAAACTTCAACACCATTTACAAATACCTTTCTATATAGAATTCTATTCTCATCAAAAGTATCTTCTATAGCACTGGGTGCAATCATTTGTGACTCATCATCACCAGCGTTTTGTAAAATCTGTACTTGTTCTTGTGATAATATCTGTTGTAATGGTTGATTTTTTGCATCACTCTCAGAATAAACGTGTGCGCTTATTTTAAATGCGTCGCTTTGTTTGTGTGTGCCACCACCATACGCTAGAAAACGTGTATAACGTCTTTCAGAAAATTGATATTCTATTGTAATACGCATTTCGCTAGTGATGGGATATGTTGCATTAAATCGTATCTCGCCAGCATTATAATCTATCACATAATCTTCTGTTTCACCACGTTTAAGTGGGATACCATTTACATATACGCGTTCGCTACCAGAGACCACCAGTACAAATAATTCGCCATTAGGTCCAGTGAGTTTATAAGGACCTTGATTACCTTCTTGACCTACAAAATTACTTTGAGTAAATACACCTCGTACAAGTGCTCCAGAAGCAAATAGATCTGTTTTTGCAGTTTCAGAATGATCTAGCGTTCCCTTTACTGCGAGGCCTTGTATTTTTTTTGTAAACTGTCCAAAATAGGAGTCACTGTTTTCTAGATTAATATCTCCAGCACGTATATTCCAGTTGTCTGTAAACAATTCAATAAAGACTTGGTCAAACTCATCTAGATTTTGAGAATAACCACCTTGTTGACTTGGTATATTTGCATCTTGTATAGAAGCTCGTAGTGTTATACGATCATTTAGCTTTCCGCTCACCTGAAGATCTAAGGCAGAATTTAAAGTGCTATTTTGATTATTTCCAGCAGTCACTCCTCGCAAGATACTACCACTCACATTAAGTCCAGAGAAGGGAGCAATGGGTTTTCGTTTATCTTGTGTAGAAAGGCTTATGGCTTTATTTAAGGCACCTGTACTGTTTACAATAATTTTTGAATCATATAAACGATAAGGGTTTGTGAGAAAATCTGGATATACTCGATAATTTATAATAATAGAATCTGGGAGTTTTTCTTTTTTCGCTTTAAGCGAAAGTATACTTCTTGGAAAATCTATTGTGTATAATGTACTATCTATCACTTCTCCAGAAACAGATGTTATTTCAAATTGAAACGGATTAATACTTACAGAGTCTAATACTACAGAGTCTTGCACAGCAATTTTCTTACTACGCATATTTTGTGCTAGTAAGGATGTTGTGCAAAATAGAAATAAGACAAAGTAACGTATGCGCATCAATAATAAAACTCACTAATAAAGTAATTAGTACTTCTGTATCAAAGGTAAACTTTATGAGTTTTTTATGTGTGTCACCAGAAACAGTATTTATAACTTAGCATCTTAATAAAAAAGGAATGAAAATAATATCTTATAACGTTAACGGAATTCGTGCAGCTTTACGAAAAGGTTTTGCAGAGTGGTTACAGCAAGCAGATCCAGACGTTGTGCTCTTACAAGAAACTAAAGCAACACCAGATCAAGTAGATGTTGCTGTTTTTGAAAATTTAGGATATGAGCATTACTGGTTTAGTGCTCAAAAAAAAGGATATAGCGGTGTTGCTGTTCTCACTAAAAAAACACCTAAAGAAATAGGCTATGGAACTGGAATTGAGTCTATGGATTTTGAAGGACGCAATATTAGAGTAGATTTTGACGATGTATCTGTAATGAGTTTGTATCTCCCATCGGGAACTAATGTGGCTAGACTCGAACATAAGTTTGAATATATGGCTATGTTTCAAGACTATATTAATGAGCTCAAACAGGATAAACCTAACTTAGTGATAGGAGGTGATTATAATATTTGTCACGAAGCGATAGATATACACGACCCTGTGCGCAATAAAAAAGTAAGCGGGTTTTTACCTGAAGAACGTGAGTGGATAGGTAATTTTATAGAAAGCGGTTTTGTAGACTCTTTTCGTCATCTCAATAAAGAACCAGATAATTATACTTGGTGGAGTTATCGAGCAAATGCAAGAGCAAACAATAAAGGGTGGCGCATAGATTATAATATGGTAAGTGAGCCCTTAAAAGATAATATACATAGAGCTGTGATCTTAAAAGATGCTATGCATAGTGACCACTGTCCGCATCTTGTTGAACTTAAAATGTAATTTACTTAAGTAAATAAAGAATGGAATACTAAAATAGAAATATCAAAAAATGAAAAAAATAGTTATCGTACTACTTGCTGGAATCACATTAACATCTTGTGTTTCTAAGAAAAAATATCTAGAACTAGAGACTGAACATAACGGACTTCGTAAAGAGAATCGTAACCTTACCGATCAACTTGCAGAAGCAAATTTAGAGTTAGAAAAACTCAATAATGCTTATGATAAAGTATCTGAAGATTTGAGAGAGGCTCAAAATTCTCTGGAAGAATCAGAGCGTAATTATGCTTCTTCAAAGGCTCAACTTGAGGATTTACAAAATAGCTACAATGCATTATCATCAAATAGCAGTGCTACCATTGCTGCAAATGCTAAGAAAAACCGTGATCTATTAGCTCAGTTAGAACAAAAACGAAATGATCTTGCAGCAAAGACAAATGCACTTGAGTCAGAACGTAAACGTCTGGAGCAATTACAAAAAGACCTGGCAGATCGCTCTGCAAGGGTAGATGAACTTGAAGGAGTCATTGCTGCAAAAGATGCAAAAATGAGAGCTCTTAGAGAATCTATTTCAAAAGCACTAACAGATTTTGAAGGGAAAGGACTTACTGTAGAGCAACGTGATGGAAAAGTGTATGTATCTCTAGAAAACAAGCTGTTATTTGATTCTGGAAGTTGGACGGTAGGGTCTAACGGATCTAAAGCTGTAAAGCAATTAGGAAATGTTCTTGGTAAAAACCCAGAAATCGCGGTACTTATAGAAGGACATACAGATAATGTGCCTTATGGAGGTAGCGGAAACCTTCAAGGTAATTGGGATCTCTCGGCAAAAAGAGCTACTGCTATTGTAAACATTTTACGATCTAATAAAAGTATAGATCCTAAAAATCTTACCGCAGCAGGAAGAGGAGAATATGCACCTGTAGCTCCAAATGACACGGCTGAAAATAAAGCAAAAAACAGAAGAATAGAAGTAATCCTTACTCCAAAACTAGATGAGGTAACGGCACTTCTTCAGGATGTTGATTAATTCTAGGTTTTTACATTGCTTAACGTTATTTAGATAAAATACGTTAAGCAATGTAATAATACTTTGTTGAAATTTTGAATACTTGGTAATTGTTATAATTCTTTTTCGAAATGAGCACAAAACCTGAATTACAAAAGCCAAGAATGAATAAATCAAAACCTAAAAGTCTTCTTGTAGGTAAAATATGTATCATAATTGGGGCTTTTTTTGGAATTCATCCTTTTACAGTTTTTTTTAGTTTTCCTATTTATTTAATAGGTGAAATTATAGTTTGGAAGTCAAATAACTTATCGCATAGAAGTAAAATACTTTGGACAATTATACCGTTAATTTCAATTCTTATTATTTGGGCAGTAATTATGATAATTACATTTATTTTTGAATAAAATGATTAATCTTTTGTAATCTAATACATTATAAAAAGGTTTGATTAATTACTTAACTAGAAGTCAAGTAATTTTAATTAGCTTACTAACGATAACTGAGCCGATAGGAGATAATATAAAACAATGAAAGCAAAAGTATTCTTAATATTAATTTTTAGTTTTTTGATTTCCTGCAAGGGACAGTCAGATACATCTGATAAAATAGAAACTATTGAGGCTAATGATGAAGAAACAATTATAAAACCTCAAAAAGCAGTAGATGTTGAGTTTGATTCAGACACAAAAACAATACATATTATTGTTGCCCTTTGCGATAATAAATACCAAGGAATCGTTCCTGTTCCTAAAAATATAGGAAATGGTCAAGACCCAAAAAACAATTTATACTGGGGTACAGCATATGGAATAAAGACGTATTTCAAAAGAAGTTCTGAATGGACATTAATTAGACAAGTCAACATTGATTCACTTATTTTAGAGCGGTTAGTTTTTAAGCATAAAAGTCAAGATTATTATATTGTAGCAGATGCCTATAATGGTAAAAATATTAAAGAAGCCACAGAAACCTTTTTGAGAAGTAGTTCAGGAATTATAAAGGACACCTTAACTATAGATAATAAAACCATTGGTATAAAAGGAAATTCTGAACTCGTAGCCTATATTGGTCACGACGGACTTATGGATTTTGATATTCAAGAAAAATTTGTAAACACAGATAATAAAACAAGAGATGCGATCATTCTTGCGTGTTATAGTAAGAGTTATTTTTTACCTCATTTAGAAAACGCAAAAGTAAATCCTTTGGTTTGGACAACAGGACTTATGGCGCCAGAAGCATATACTATACACGATGCTATAACGGGATATGTTAATGGTGAGACAAATGATCAAATTAGATTAAGAGCAGCAAAAGCATATCATAAATATCAAAAATGCGGACTTAACGCTGCAAAAAATTTATTAGTAACAAATTGAAAATAATATCGACTAGAAGATAATTCTACTATCATAATGCATTAAAAAAACTATGAAATATACCGTATTACCTAATACAGACATAAAAGTCTCAAAAATATGCCTAGGTTCAATGACTTGGGGAAGACAAAACACAGAAGCAGAAGGTCACGCTCAGATGGATTATGCCATAACACAGGGTGTAAACTTTATAGACACTGCAGAGATGTACAGTGTTCCTTTTAAACCAGAAAATCAAGGATCTACAGAACGTATTATAGGAACTTGGTTTGCAAAGAATAAAAACAGAGAGAATATTGTTCTTGCTTCTAAGGTTACAGGTCCCAGTCCAACATTTAAATCTATACGAGATAACTTAGGCTTTTCTAAAAAAGCAATCGATGAAGCACTTCACGGCAGCTTGAAGAGACTACAAACAGATTACCTAGATTTATATCAATTACACTGGCCAGAACGCAATACAAACTTTTTTGGTCAGCGAGGATATACACACAAACCAGATGAGCAGTGGGAAGACAACATTGCAGAGATTTTAGAGACATTAAAAGGTTATGTAAAAGAAGGAAAAATAAGACATATAGGTGTGTCTAACGAAGCTCCTTTTGGTGTAATGAGATATATGGAAGAAGCCCGTAAAGGTGCTCCTAAGGTAATTACAGTTCAAAACCCTTATAGTCTTCTTAATAGAAAAGACGAAGTAGGACTTGCCGAAGTATTACATCGTGAGAATGTAGGACATTTGCCATATTCACCACTAGGTTTTGGTCAGCTTACAGGAAAATATCTTGATGGAATGCCTAAAGGAAGTCGTGTAGATCTTTTTCCTAATTATAATAGATATCATAATGAAAACTCATATGAGGCAACCAGGCGTTACAAAAAAATAGCAGATGCTCACGGATTGAGCCTTACCCAAATGGCTCTAGCTTTTGTAAATGATCGATCTTTTGTGACATCTAATATCATTGGAGCTACAAGTTTAGAACAATTAAAAGAAAATATAGGAAGCGCAGCAATTACACTCTCAGAAGAAATTCTTAATGAGATAGAGGTAGTACACGAAGCAATTCCTAATCCAGCTCCATAATTAATTTGCGATGACATTATTTACGCTTTCGCGAAAGCGTAATATGTATAGAAAAACCTAACATAAAAAATGAAAGCCTTGTAATATAGTTTGCAGGGCTTTCGTTTGTTTTGAGCAAAAATGTCTACCCAAAAAGATGTCTTACCACATCGTGTACTTTAGATACTTTTATAACATTAATATGGTAATTAGTATCAGGAATTTTACAGTATTTTGAAATTACAATACTAGAAAAACCTAGTTTCTCTGCCTCTATAATGCGTTGCTCTACACGATTAACTGGGCGCACTTCACCAGCCAGACCTATTTCTGCTGCAAAACACATAGACTTATCTACCGGGATATCTACATTACTGGATAATACGGCAGCTACTACAGCGAGGTCAATTGCGGGATCATCTACAGAGATACCTCCAGTTACATTGAGGAAAACATCCTTTGCACCCAGCTTAAAACCAGCTCTTTTCTCAAGAACAGCAAGTAGCATATTAAGACGCTTTACATTGTAACCTGTAGAGCTACGCTGTGGTGTTCCATAAACTGCTGTGCTCACTAGTGATTGTATCTCTATCATAAGAGGTCGCATACCCTCCATAGTGGTCGCAATTGCGGTCCCGCTTAGATCTTCATCGTTTTTTGAAATAAGAATCTCACTTGGATTACTTACTTCTCTTAAACCACTTCCTTGCATTTCATAAATGCCTAGTTCGCTAGTGCTTCCAAAACGGTTTTTATGAGCTCTCAAAATACGATATACGTGGTTGCGATCTCCTTCAAATTGCAAGACCGTATCGACCATATGTTCTAAGATTTTGGGTCCTGCGATATTACCATCTTTTGTAATATGACCTATTAAGATAACGGGAGTTGCTGTTTCTTTTGCAAACCTAATAAGCTCAGATGTAGTCTCTCGTATTTGAGAAATACTACCAGCAGTACTTTCTATGTGATCAGAATGTAGTGTTTGTATAGAGTCTATAATCACTATATCTGGTTGCATAGTTTCTATATGTCTAAAGATGTTTTGAGTTTTTGTTTCGGTAAGAATGTAACACTGGTCGCTATTTGGATTAATGCGTTCTGCACGCATTTTTATTTGTTGCTGACTTTCTTCTCCAGAAACATATAAGGTTTTATAAGGTAATGCGAGAGAGATTTGAAGTAACAAGGTGCTTTTTCCTATTCCAGGTTCTCCACCTAATAATGTTAATGAGCCAGGAACAAGACCTCCGCCTAAAACTCTATTAAGTTCGCCATTTTTGGTATTCATTCTAGCTTCAGAAGCGGTAGAGATATCTGCTATTTTGAGAGGTTTGCTGGTACGAGTAATTCCAGAAACTTTTGTTTTTTCAGATTTCCAGTCTTTTTTATCGGCTTTTTGGACAAGTTCTTCTACAATGGTGTTCCATTGCTTGCAACCATTACATTGGCCTTGCCATTTTGCGTGTTGCGTCCCACAATTTTGACAGAAGAAGGTGGTTTTTACTTTGGCCATTGAATTTTATTTAGAGCTAAATTAGTAATTTGAATATAAGAAAAGTGATATGCTTTTGATGTTTTTTTGCTTTCGCGAAAGCGTAATATATTTAATAAAACTAAAAACCTCATTCTTTTATAGAAGAATGAGATTTTTTTGATCTTAGATTCAAGTAATAAACGCAACAGTTTGTTGTTAGAAAAAAGCCTAAAACTAAGGTTTAGGCGGCGAAAAAAATCTTCATACTTTCGGGTTGTAAAACTTAAAAAAAATAGGTCGCATTTAACGTTATCACAAAGGTATGAAATTGCTATTCTCAATGAGCAAAACCTGCCCAAGCCAGTTATAGCAGAAAGGATTGGGAAAAATACCTCTACAACTTATAGAGAATTAAGAAGAAATTCAGAGGGTCGTAGTCGGTTTATACAAGGCAGAACTAGCTCAAAGGAAGTGTGAATCAAGGCATATTGAGAAAAATAAGAAAGAAATCTTTACAGGGGATATAAAAACCTCTGTAATACATTACTTAGTGCAAGATTACAGTCCAGAACAAATAGTT
>CALKZS010000052.1 GCA_938002835.1 uncultured Dokdonia sp.
TCAAAAACATCATTTTCTTTCCAATATGCAAGGATTTCGCTAGCAATGCTAGGAAGGTTTAATCCTTTGTATTCAGTGAACTTAGCGCTCATAAGGTACTCTTTATTATTTGTGCGCGAATTTACGGGAAATTTAAGCAAAAATGAAGCAAAGCGATAACATAGATAGATTATGAAATATGACTATTTTGAAAATTGCCAATTGATAATAGGAAGAGAACGTTTGTCGTTTTTGTTCCATAGTCCTAATTGAATTCCTCTAAAGTTTTTAGCTTTATTAAAAAGGCCTATTTGAATGCCAGTTCCACGACCAGTTATATAATTTTCTGTACTTATTTGTAACCCATTAAAAACGTGAGCTCCATTTCCAAACATACCCCCTATCATTATGCCATTGCCTTTATAAATTTCATTACCCCCAGGTGCTATAAAAATCCCATTACCACGCTCTATACTATTAGAAACTCCTGCAATACTAATTCCATTACTTTTCCTGCTATAGTGTAAAAACATAGTTGCCGATAACCCATATACATCTTTATCAACAAAATTTCCAGTTTCTAAATTAAGGCCATATATTTTTTCACCCACTGTACCTTCCAAAGCTTTTTGATATTCATCATCAGAAGAACTTACAGGTGATCTTGGAGCTAAGAAAAAAACCGGTGATAGGGGAGAAACCTCGAGTTTTATTCCAAATGTTCTTGACATTCCAGTGTCATATCCTTGAAATATTCCTTTTGGGTATGCAGATAGCGAGAGTCCAATAACATCTGTGTTTGCATCATCAGTAATCCATATGGGACCTCTTACTTTTTGTTGTGCATTACTATTAAAGGTGATGAGTAATAAAATCGCTGTAATTGTGATTAATTGTTTCATAAGTATTATTGTTAGTTTTATGATACAATATTATTGCAGTAATCACATTTTTTGTTGTGTAAAACAATAGTTTAATAATTAATTTTTGTGATTTTCGCAAATATTAATTATCTTTAGAAGATGGTACAATCCCATTTATTAAATACTATAAGATCAATTATAGGAGATAAAATCTCTTTAAATGATATAGTTGCCGAGGTGCTAGATATAAGCTATGATGCTGCACATAGAAGAACAAGCGGCAAGAGCAAACTCACTTTTGAAGAAGCCATATTATTAGCAAAGCGTTATCATCTTTCTCTTGATGAATTAACTACAGTGACCGCTAAGAATATGGTTGCTGTAGAGAAAACACAAGGTATTTCTAATGAAAAAGACTTAGAAGAATATTTTAGAAACTCTACAACATCTCTATTAGGGTTATCAAAATTAGGTGGCAAAATAGTGTACTCGGCAAAAGACATCCCTATATTCTATCTACTTCAAGGAGATATTCTCACTAGATTTAAAATATATGTGTGGCTCAAACTTCTTGATGATTCTTTAACAAGCAAGTCTTTTATAGAATATCAACCTTCATTATCGCTTTTAGAAGAAGCAAAAAGACTAGGAAAAGTATATAAAGATGTGCCTACTACAGAAATATGGGATATTACCACGATTAATAGTACACTCAAACAAATACATTTTTACTTTGAAGCAGGAATGTTATTAGGTGATGATGCGATACTTCTTTGCAATACATTAAAAGAATTAGTACCAAAGTTATTGGCAAAGTTGCGAAAGTCTCCTAGTGAACTTAAAATATATTATAATGAGTTATTGCTTATGAATAATCAGGTGTTAGTGACGACTAAGCATAGCACGACACTATATGTTCCATTTACAATGCTTTCGTACTTTTTATGTGCCGATAAAACAACTACAAAACAAGCAGCACTTTATTTTGATAAACAAATGAAACATTCAAAATTATTAAATGACACTAGTGAAAAAGAGCAAAATAGGTTTGCAAACAAGATGCTTAAAAAAGTAACTGCTCTCAAAAATATTATAGAAGCAGAAACTCTTTTGGATTTCCAGTGAAAAAACATTGGTTTGTTAGCAAACCTATTTTATTAGTTATACGTGTTTTCCAACCTCAAAACCGTGTTTCCCTAAATATTGATTACCAGAATCTATAGCATCACTTTCAAGGGTAGTTCCCATAGAATCATTCCAGCGGTTTAGATATCCAAATAATGAGATCACCCCAAGCATTTCTACAATCTCACCTTCATCCCAATACTTGTATAATTCTTCTTTAATATTTGCATCTACAGCATTAGGAACTTGAGAAGCTGCTAGTGAAAAATCTAATGCAGCACGTTCAGCATCAGAAAAAGCAGCGTGGGTACGATATTCCCAGATGTTATCTAGTTGTTCTTGCTCTGCTCCATAACGTTCTGCAGCACGTATTGCGTGAGCTTGGCAGTAGCGACATCCTGTTGCGTTACTTGAAACCCAAGCAATCATACGTTTAAGCGCAGAGGTGACACGACCTTGATTTGCCATTACAGCTTTATTGAGGTTTATAAAAGCACGAGAAATATCTGGGCGACGTTGCATTGTTAATACCGAGTTAGGACAAAAGCCTAAAGTCTCATTAAAGAATAAAGCAAGTTCTTTGGTGGTCTCATCGTGTTCTGCAGAAAGAGGTGTTACTAGTGGCATATAATAATTTTTAATTTATTTAAAACAGAAAGTAAAAGTCGATAAAATTTTTATGAATACACTTTTACGAAAAAAGTTAAATAGCATATTTTATTTTATAATGTAAAATAAAATAATTTGACACATTATTTATTTTTATATAACTGACTAAAATTTTGTTAAAAAGAAAAGAAAATGTAGTATTTTTGGGAAAAAGTTAACACAAATATTAAAACTATGAACAAATTATTAAAATTTTCTGCATTAGGAATTGCAGCAATAACAATTGTATCCTGTTCTAATGAGGATAAGTTTTTTGAAGAAGAAAATGCTGATTTTATTGTAGAACAAGAGAGTGGGGTATTTCTAGATCAAACTGGGAAATCACAAGATATAGAAGGACAATTTATTGTTGTTTTTGATAAAAATGTGATAGGGGAGTTAACAAGAGATACAAAGTCTTATGATGAGGCTAAAAATGCAGTTCTTGATCTTACGGGACAAATTTTAGGAGTAAATAAATCTACTACAAATAGTATCGTTTTAAATACGTATGCTAAAACAATTATGGGGATAACAGCCCATCTGTCAGAAGAACAGGTGGATATACTTTCTAAGGATAGACGTGTATCTTTTATAGAACAAGATCGTATTGTACAGTTTGCTCCACCTTGTGGCACTCCTAATGGAGGTCCTTGTGATGATCCAGGTGATGGAGGGGGAGATGACTCTTCTAGTCAAGAAACTCCTTGGGGAATTTCTAGAGTAAATGGAGGAATTAGTTATGTTGGTAGTAATGTTGCGTGGATTTTGGATTCTGGAATAGATTTAGATCATCCGGACTTAAATGTAGATGCTTCGAGAGGATTTAATGCATTTACTTCAGGAAAAGATGGGAGATCATTAGACGATGGCAATGGTCACGGCACTCACGTTTCTGGAACAATAGGTGCGGTAGATAATACTATTGGAGTAATAGGAGTTGCAGCTGGAGCAACAGTTATTCCTGTAAAAGTACTTGATTCAAGAGGCTCTGGAGCTTTTTCTGGAGTTATTGCAGGTGTTGATCACGTTGCTGCAAACGGAAGCGCAGGAGATGTAGCAAATATGAGTTTAGGAGGTCCTATTTCTGTTGCATTAGAAAATGCTATTCAAGCAGCAGCTCAAGTAGGTGTGCGTTTTGTATTAGCCGCAGGAAATGAGTCTCAAGATGCTAACAATGTTTCTCCAGCTAGATTAAATGGCAATAATATTTATACAATATCTTCTATGGCACAAGGAGATAACTGGTCAAGCTTTTCAAACTTTGGGAACCCACCAGTAGATTACTGTGCTCCAGGTTCTGCTATTAGATCAACTTGGAAGAGTGGAGGATATAATACAATAAGTGGTACATCTATGGCTACGCCACACGCTGCTGGAGTATTACTTTTAGGTAATGCTAGTACAAGTGGTACTGTAAATGGAGATCCTGATGGAAATTCAGATTCGATTATTACACACTAAAAAAGGACACCAAATTTTTATAAAATTGATAGAGCCGTCTTCAACAGGGCGGCTTTTTTTTGTACCTTCATTTTTAACAAAATGGAAACATAATGGCAGGACACAGTATTACTACAGTTTATAAAGGAAAAATGCAATTTGAAACAGATAGCCCAACAGGCTATAAAACATTTATGAATACAGGACCAGAAAATGGTGGAGATAATGAAGGAATGGGTCCTAAAGCACTAATGCTTTCTTCTCTAGCGGGTTGTACAGGTCTAGATATTGTACACGTGTTACAAAAAATGCGTGTAGATGTTCCAGATTTTGAGATGGCTGTTTCTGGAACACTTACTGAGGAGCATCCCAAGACATACCATACGGTAACATTAGACTATCGCTTTTTTGGAGACGATCTTAATGAAGAAAAAATTAAAAAAGCAGTAAAGCTTTCTGAAGATCAGTACTGTGGTGTGATGGAAATGTTTAGAAAGTTTTGTGACTTAAAAGTGAGTGTTTATTTTTTACCAAAAAGATAAAATGTGGCAACGCCTTATATTTTTAATAATCTTTGCTTGGTCTCCATATCTTAATGCACAAGATGGTCAAATTTTTACTAGAGAAAAAGAATTTTTTATTCGTGGTAATTCTATAGTAGTCGGCAATACTATTTTAAGTAAAAATTCAAAAAAAGCCTTTGATGATCTTGATAAGGTAAATGATGAATTTAAAATGAAATATGTAGATATTGATAACAATGAAAAAACCTGGAGTTCTAGTAGCGCAAATATTGTTATACCTCCAGAAGCAGAGATTGTTTATGCAGGTCTATACTGGTCTGCAACTTATGCAGGAGAAAGCAGCGGCAAACGTATAAAAGACAATAAAGTATATCATAAAACACTTGATAAACGTGCGCACGATTTTAGAGAGGTTCAACTAAAAATCAATAACGGCAACTATCTTTCTATCTATGGAGATCTTATTTATGATGGAGAGAAGTCTAAAAACAAGTCTATTAAATCTCGATCACCTTATGCTTGTAGGGCAGATATTACAGCGGTTTTAAAAAGCATAAAAGAAGCAGAGATTACTGTTGCAAATGTAGCAGCAACTCAAGGTGAAATCTTAGGAGGAAGTGCTGCGGGATGGTTGGTTTATGTTGTTTATGAAGATCAAAGTGAGCCAGAGCAATACATTAGTACTTTTACGGGTTTTGAGTTTGTAAATAAGAAACCCATAACTATTGATTTTGGCAACTATAACTCTTCCGAAAATGGTGAGCTACAAACAATTATTACTTTAGGAGCACTAGAAGGAGATAGTAATTTACAAAGAGATCAGGTGAGTGTTTTTGATCCAGAAACAAAAACGTTTATAAACTTAGAAAGTAAAGTAAGAGCTTCTGAAAACTTTTTTAATAGTACGATAACTCTATATGATGAGGTTTTTACCGCTCGTAAACCAAATAGTAAAAACACACTAGGGTTTGACCTTGCAACCATTAAAATACCAAAAGCGCAAAACACTGCAATTGCTCAAGCTGCCGGAGGTCTAAAAATGGAATTAAAAACACGAAAAGACAGATTTTTTTTATTCTTTACAGCATTTCAAACTTCTATAAGTGAGCAATTTTTTGCACAAAATAACACAAATCCATACATCTCAACACCTAGAATTGTTCGCCAAGAAGTCAAAATAGGAGTGCCAGATATTACCGTAATTACAAAAGGCAAATACAAAACACCAAAATCTTTAGATAAAGAATTAGTAGAATTATTAGAAAAACCATCTGAAAAGATCCCAAATGTGAGAAAAGGTTTTTATCTAATAACAAATGTGTTTTTAGAACTTGAAAATGCTGAAAAATGGATAAAAACATTACAAAGAAAAAATCTAGAATCGCAAATGTTTTATAGAGATTCAAACAGTTCTTATTATGTTTTTGTAGATTCAGGAATAAATGCAGTACGATTATACAAGGTTTTAGAAGATGTTAGAAAGCAAGAACGTTTAAAAAAATCGTGGATACTCAAAATAAATCTAGATTAAATGCGCTGGACTCTAAAACCAAAACCAGATCCTCAAAAAGTAGCCCATCTTGCACAATCTTTAGGAGTGTCAGAACCTATTTCAAGCTTACTCATACAGCGAGATGTTGATACTTATGAAAAGGCAAAAAGTTTTTTTAGGCCTTCATTAGATAATCTTCACGATCCGTTCTTAATGAAAGATATGGATATAGCTGTCGCTCGTATAGAAGCGGCGATTGCTCAAGGAGAAAATATACTCGTTTATGGAGATTATGATGTAGATGGGACAACAAGTGTAGCGCTCGTGAGCTCATATCTAGAGACTATTTATACTCAGGTGGCAACCTATATTCCTGATCGTTATGCAGAGGGTTATGGCGTTTCTTATATGGGGATCGATTATGCTGTAGATAATGATATCACACTCATTATTGCCCTAGATTGTGGAGTTAAAGCCATAGAGAAAGTTGCTTATGCAAAACAAAAAGGAGTAGATTTTATCATATGCGACCATCACAGACCAGGAACTACATTGCCAGATGCTGTTGCTATTCTTGACCCAAAAAGATCAGATTGTAGCTATCCTTATGACGAGTTATGCGGTTGTGGTGTGGGTTTTAAATTAATAAGTGGTATTGCGCTTTCGCGAAAGCAAAATTTTAACACTCTTATTCCATACCTCGACCTTGTAGCTACAGCAATAGGTGCAGACATTGTGCCTATTACTGGGGAAAATAGAATTCTAGCATATCACGGATTACACGTAATTAATACAGCACCCAGAGCAGGTTTTAAAGCCATTATACAACAATTAAAAAAAACAACACTCACCATAACAGACGTTGTTTTTATTATTGCACCACGCATCAATGCGGCGGGGAGAATGAAGCACGGAAATCACGCAGTCACTCTTTTGAGAGAAACAGATTATAATGCTGCGTGTGACTTTGCTATTGAGATAGAGACTTATAATGCAGATCGTAAAGAAACAGATAAGGAGATTACAAAGCAGGCTTTAGATCAAATTATAACAAATAAAGAAACGGCAAATAAAACCACTGTTGTTTTTCAAGAAGACTGGCATAAAGGTGTCATAGGGATTGTGGCATCTCGGCTTACAGAAACCTATTATAGACCAACACTTGTTTTTACAAAAAGTGGTGATACATATGCAGCATCTGCACGCTCTGTAAAAGGTTTTGATGTATATAATGCATTAGAAGCCTGTCAAGAGTTTATTGAGCAATTTGGAGGACATAAATATGCAGCAGGGCTTACATTACTTCCTGAACAGTATGAAAATTTTAAAGCAAAGTTTGAAGAGGTTGTCACGGCTACCTGTGATGAGCGATTATTTACTCAAGAATTACAAATAGATACAGAAATAGACCTAGAAGAGATCACACCAAAATTTTATCGCATTATAAAACAGTTTGCTCCCTTTGGGCCACAAAATATGTCACCTACGTTTATGACACAACATCTCGTAGATTCTGGATATGGTAAAAAAGTAGGAAGTGACGAGACGCACCTTAAAATAACAGTTACTCAAAATAATAAAGGACAACGTGTGGATGCGATAGGTTTTAATCTAGGAGATGCATATGATGTGATTTCTAAAAAAAAACCGTTTAAAGCCGCATATTCTATAGATGAAAATGAATGGAATGGCAATGTAAGTTTACAGCTCAGACTTAAGGGTATTAAAGTTCAGTAAAGAGATTATTTATTTTAACAGTAGATAATTCTGGCTGTTTGTGCAATATTTACTTCTTGAATTGTTCTTCTAAACTACTTTTAGATTCTAGATCTTCTAATACTTTATCAACAATTCCTGTTGGGATAATACCACTATAATTCTCCCAAAACTTAGCATTATAATCAATAGGGTAATTAAATAGCGCATTTGTAAAAACAGTTTCAAAAATAACAAGTGTTGGATAAAGTATTGAGACCGTTGCAAGGGCTTGTTTAAATTGGATACATTTTGTGTTTTTTTTATGGAACTAATACAACACCCCACTTTAGCCGATAGTATTTGCGATATACGTTCTCGTAAGATCAAACGTACATTTTTCACACAAATAAA
>CALKZS010000053.1 GCA_938002835.1 uncultured Dokdonia sp.
TTGAATTGGTATAAGGTTAAAGAGAGGCTTAAAAAAATGAACAATAAAGCAAATGCTTTTAAAGAGATGATACTCAGTACAAGGGCAATAGAAAACTTCCTGAAGATTAATGATAATTATTTAGAGCTAATAACATAGCTAGTATAAACTACAGTCAATATTTATAAAATGTTTAGATAATAAGTTGTTAATTTATCCTTTCAAAAGTTATTGTTCCGTCGCCAGTAACATTTAATTCGGAGCCATCAGGGAGTTCTGCATCATCGGGGATATTATCTTCAGCATCTATAGTAATAATTAAAGTAGTTTCATCAAGTTGAGAGATGTTTCCTATACCTATTATAGATTCATCTGTAGTGTCATTGCCTACTGGTGAAAATGAAAGGCCTGTTGTGGTTAATTGGTTGCCTTCAAGGCTCCACATTCCACTTGATTCTGCATCTGGGATAGAGGTTATTTGTTCATCTATTATTTGTCCTAAAACAGAAGTTGTGATTGTAATATCATAAGTTCCATTAGTCATTAGAGTATTGTCTTCACTAAATATGATATTGTAATCAAAGTTAGATCCTTCTACATCACTTTGAGCATTAACAGGGAGTCCTTCAAAAATAAAAGAGTTTGTTAAATCTGCTGTAAAATCTACCATACTCCATTCTCCAATAAGGAGATTTGTTTCATTTGATTCATCAGAATTATTATTATCGTCATTAGCACAAGATAATGCTATGAAACTTAATATAACAAGCGCGATAGTTGATGTAAATTTTTTCATACTAATAATATATTTATTGTAAATGTATTTTTTTTTTAATCATTGTAAGCATCTCTGTGTACGATACTTTTTTAAACGATATAGCTTGCGAAAAATTATAAAAAGTTATATTAAAAAACTGTTTTCATAGGTTTGCTCTTCAGAAGATAAGTAGTATATTTGCACCCGCTTAAGCCATTTTGGTTTGAGTTATTATTAGTGTAATAACATATTTAATTAATCGCTATGTACGCAATTGTAGAGATAGCAGGGCAGCAATTTAAAGTTGCAAAAGATCAAAAAGTCTTTGTTAACAGACTGTCTACAGAAGAAGGTAAAAGTGTAAACTTTGACAAAGTTCTTTTAGTAGGCGAAGGAAGTAACATCACTTTAGGCGCCCCAGCTATAGACGGAGCTCAAGTAGGAGCAAAAGTCTTAAGACACCTTAAAGGTGACAAAGTAATCGTTTTCAAAAAGAAAAGACGTAAAGGATACCGTGTTAAAAACGGACACCGTCAATCTCTTACTGAAATCGTAATTGAAAGTATCGCAACTTCTGGAGCTAAGAAAGCTGCTCCTAAAAAAGAAGTTAAAAAAGCTGAGCCTAAAGCTGCTGCTCCAAAAGTAGAGGCTAAAAAAGCTGCTCCAGCTAAAGCTGCAAAGCCAGACGATCTTAAAAAAGTTGAAGGTATCGGACCAAAAATCGCAGCTACTTTAGTAGAAGCAGGTGTTGATACATTTGCAAAACTTGCAAAAACAGATGCTGCAAAGATATCTGAGATTATTGCAGGTGTTCGTGGAAACCACGTCACAGACACTTGGCCAGCACAGGCTCAAATGGCTGCAGATGGTAAGTGGGAAGAGCTTAAAAAATGGCAAGACGAATTAGACGGTGGTAAAGCATAATCGCTTTAGTACTAAAGTATAACTTATAAAACCGAAACAAGATGGCTCATAAAAAAGGAGTTGGTAGTTCTAAAAACGGTCGTGAATCAGCATCAAAACGCTTAGGTGTTAAGATCTTTGGAGGACAAGCTGCAATCGCAGGTAACATTATCGTACGTCAAAGAGGTAATACACATCACCCAGGTGAAAATGTGTATGGAGGAAAAGATCATACACTACACGCAAAAGTAGATGGTGTTGTAAAATTCCAAAAGAAAAAAGACAATAAATCATATGTTTCTGTTGTGCCTTTTGAAGCATAATCAAGTAATATAGATAGTCTCATATCTCAAAAAAGCCTCTAGCATTATAATGCTAGAGGCTTTTTCTTATAAAAATGGTTTGATGTTATTTATGGGGTATAGTTATCGACGATAAATACTTTTATAAAATCAATGGTTATGAAAATAACATTACTATTTTTAACGCTCATTATCGTGAGTTCTTATACTCCCTTAGCTATTGCTCCAGATCTAGAAAATGGGAAAGTAATAAAAGACAAAAAAATTAAGCATAAACTCCCTAATAGACATACTTATGTATTTACAGATATTAAAGCTGTAGATGAGTTTTATCATTATGTAAATACTAAATTCCAGCTTGATCATCAGTAAGTAGAAGATAATGTTCCAGTAATTATAGATGGGAATAGGTATTATGTGTCTTTTTATGAAGCAGAGAAAACTACAAAAACAGTGAATTTGATTCCTATCTTAATAGATGCAAAGAGAGAACAAAATGAGAGAGATCCTTTGTTTGAAGATGATTATAGAAGTAGATGAGGAACTTGGTATATTACTTCTTATGGTTACTGCATAAGACTTTTAAGACGGGCTCAATCCAGAATATGAGCACTATGGTCAAATAAAAAAGTTTGCCAAAGCGCTTAAAGATGAATACTACAGAACATTAAATTATAACCAAGCTATATTAAACACTTTAAAATAATAAATATGAACTCATTTAGAGATCATCTTGTCTGTAGCTAGGTAGCTATTGTCTTTATTGTAATACCAAGAACGATCTTTTGGGAGTTTAACTCCGTTTACGGTTTCTAACCCAGAAAGTAAAATATATTCACCTGTAGTTTCATCTGGTCCTCCTTTAAAAAACTGATAAATTTCCATAGCATAGGTTTTTGGATCAAAATAGAATTGCCAGATATCTGATCCTACCTTTTCATCATAAGTAACACGTACTTTGATGTATTCTTTTCCTTTAAACGTAACACGCTCTGTCTTAGGATCTATATGAGTTCCTTGATCTTTGAGTTTCATAGGGAGTCCGTATAAATACGAGTAGTAATTACGGTATAGTAGTGTTCTTCCGCACAGTGAGTCCTTTGTCGTTGTTGTTACGATCTTTCCACTCTTATCGGTGAGCTTGCATTGATCTTCTGTGATCTCACTTATAGTAATGCTCTCTCCTTGCGATACCGTTAGATTAAAATATTGTTTAGGTATATCTATCGTAATGATGCTTTTCCTAATAGGCTTATCTGGCATTTCTAATTCAAGAGTAAATTCCCCTTGAAAAGTAGGCCAGTTTCCATCAGGATCGTGATATGTAATCGATTTGTTAACGATATCTGATGCGCTAAGTTGTTGCGATAACGCTTTCGCGAAAGCGAAACAAATGAATATTCCAGTAATGATATTAGTATTCATATTATGTGTTTATTTTAAATAAAGACAGTTGTACTGATAGTCAATAATTCCTTTTCCTTTATTGAGTATATCTGCTCCTAATATACCATCAACAGGTGTTGCATTGTGATTTTCTAGAGCAGTATTAACGTGTGTGAGATCAAACAGTACAATGTCTAATTTGTTATATTCCCATTTCTGAATCTTAATCGTGTTTTTGCGAGAGAGCTCGGTAGTCATATCTATTGCGCCAGCTCCGGCAGCAAGTACTTCGCTTTTTTCAGAAAGGAGTTTAAATTTTTCTGCAAATTTAAAATCTATACAAGAGCTAGAAGCTCCAGTGTCTAATATAAAAGAGCCTTCTATGCCATTTATTTTTGCTTTCATTTCTAAGTGATTAGTCACTGTGGGGAAAAGGCGCGTACGGTAATAATTCTTAGATAATAGAAACTCACGAAGTGATGGCATAATTTTATAATAAAATGAATGACAAAAGTACTATAATAATAAAACTTGATCTTAAGTGTCTAGAATAGGAGTTGTATTTTTGTGAGCTATGAAATTTACAGATACTCACACTCATTTATATAGCGAGTCTTTTGATGAAGATCAAGATATAATGATTCAACGTGCTATTGATGCAGGTGTAGATAGGTTTTTTATACCAGCGATAGATTCTGAATATACAGAGCGTATGTATGCTTTAGAAAAAGCATATCCAGATCATATGTATTTAATGATGGGATTGCATCCTACTCACGTAAAAGAAAATTATGAAGAAGAGCTTGCTCACGTAGAAGCACAATTTGTTTCTAGAGATTTTTATGCAGTAGGAGAGATAGGTATAGATTTATATTGGGATAAAAGCACACTAGGAATACAGCAAGATTCTTTTAGAAAGCAAATTAAACTTGCTAAAAAATATAAGAAACCTATCGTGATACATTGTAGGGAAGCTTTTGATGAGGTGTTTGAAGTTTTGGAAAGTGAAAAAGGAGATGATCTTTATGGAATTTTTCATTGTTTTACAGGAACTAAAGAGCAAGCAGAGCAAGCTATAAGTTATAATATGAAACTTGGAGTAGGAGGAGTTGCTACATTTAAAAATGGAAAAATTGATCAATTTTTAGATCAAATACCATTGCAACATATTGTTCTTGAGACAGATGCTCCATATTTAAGCCCTGTGCCTTACAGAGGTAAACGTAATGAGAGTAGTTATTTAGTCTTAGTGGCAGAAAAACTGGCAACTATTTATAAAAAAACATTGGATGAAATAGCTATAATTACCTCTCAAAATGCAGATGAAGTATTTTTTACTAAGCGTGCATAATATCTCTTGTAAAATAGAGCTTACGGGACATAAAATTTTTGTTCTTTTGTGTAAGAACTAACCTAACTATATTGAATAAGTACGATCATATAAGACCTTATCACGATGATGAATTGCAAGCGGCTTTGTTGCACGCTTCTAGACATCCTATGTTTAAGGTGCTGCTGCAATTTACATTTCCTGATAAAACACAAGAGCAAATACTTGAGGTTTTAAAAAAATGTCATTCTATTGCAGATTTTCAGAAGGATGTGATTTATAAATCTGTGTCTAGGTTGTTAGAAAAAAGTACAGAAGAATTTACACAAAGTGGTTTTGACAAACTATCTTCAGATCAATCATATTTATACCTTTCTAATCATAGAGATATAGTACTGGACACATCATTACTTAATATGACACTCATAGATCATAATTTAGTAACTACGGCATCTGCTATAGGAGATAATTTAGTGCAACGCGATTTTTTAATGGAGCTTTCAAGGTTAAATCGTAATTTTTTAGTGCTCCGAAGTCAGTCTCCTAGAGAGATGTTGTTGAGTTCAAAATTATTGTCACAATACATAAAACATTTGTTGGTTTCTAAAAGGTCAGTATGGTTGGCTCAGCGAGAAGGAAGAACAAAAGATGGTCTGGATAAAACGCAACAAGGAGTTTTAAAAATGATTTCTATGGCTCGAGGTAAGAAGCCATTAATGGAGTATCTTAAAGAGTTAAATGTTATAGCAGTCGCTATTTCTTATGAGTATGATCCTACAGACATTTTAAAAGTACCTGAGTTAATAGCAAAACAGGAAAACCTCCCATACATAAAAACCGAAAACGAAGATTTTAATAGTATTCTTAAAGGTGCTTTAGGTAATAAACGAAATATACATATTGCGGCGGTCCCATTACCAAATGCTACATATAATGAGATAGATCAAACGGCAATAAGTGATAATGATAAGTTGCAAGCTTTTGCGGCAGCGATAGATAAAAGTATATGGAAGAATTATAAGCTTTGGCCCACTAATTATATCGCATATGATTTATACCATAAGAGTGACACATACTCTACATATTATGACGAAAAAGAATTGCGTCATTTTGAACGTAGATTAGAGGTGAGGGTAAATACTAAAAATCAAAAAGAAGTAGATAGCTTTTTGTTAATGTATGCAAATCCAGTGATGCAATCTAATAAGGTATGAATAAGTCACGTATCTTATTGATCTATACAGGAGGCACTATAGGTATGATAAAAAATTATGAGACGGGTGCACTCGTTTCTTTTAACTTTAATGAACTTTTAGAAAATATACCAGAACTTAGATTGCTAGATTGTCATATAGATACGGCATCCTTAAAAACTCCTATAGACTCTTCAAATATGAATCCTCAGTATTGGGGAGAATTGTGTAGTATTATAGAGAAAGGATATGAAAGCTATGATGGTTTTGTAGTACTTCACGGTAGTGATACAATGAGTTATACGGCTAGTGCGCTTAGTTTTATGTTAGAAAACCTATCAAAACCTGTAATTTTTACAGGATCTCAGTTACCTATAGGAGATTTGCGCACAGATGCAAAAGAAAATTTAATTACAGCAGTACAAGTTGCAGCATTACAAAAAAGAAGTAAACCACTCATAAAAGAAGTGTGTCTTTATTTTGAATATAAATTGTATCGAGCAAACCGTACCACTAAGACAAGTGCAGAAAATTTTGAAGCATTTACCTCTCCTAACTATCCAGAATTACTCACATCTGGTGTACATCTTGCTATTAATGAAAGTAACTTATGGAGATCTAATAGAAAAGTACTTAAAGTACATTATAACTTAACAACTGAAGTGTTACTGCTTAAGTTGTATCCGGGTATTTCTCAATGTTTGGTAGAGGAGATGTTATCTATAACTTGTGTGGAAGGAGTCGTTTTAGAAACTTTTGGCGCTGGAAATACGACAACTCAAAAATGGTTTTTAGATGTATTAAAAGTTACTTTAAAAAAAGGTATTCCAGTAGTTAATGTTACTCAATGTACCTCTGGTAGTGTAATAATGGGTAATTATGAAACAAGTGTTGCGCTTAAAAAAATGGGAGTTATTAATGGAGGAGATATTACGACAGAAGCTGCAATTACAAAAATGATGTACTTGTTAGGGCAAAATTTAAGTTCTAAAGTGTTTAAAATAGTGTTTGAAACTTCATTGCGAGGTGAACTAACATAAAATATCTCTTTAAAAGACATTTTTTTTGTTAATTCGCACACCTTATTAATACATTAGTGTTCCTTTATTGAAAAGCAAAAAGAATAATATAGTTGTTGAAATTAGGCAATGAATTAATAGTATAGGGTTGAATTATAAAGTTTTTGCTTGCTAATATTAAATCATTATTAATATAATTTAAAATAAAACTTAGAGAGGTGGCCGAGTGGTCGAAGGCGCACGCCTGGAAAGTGTGTAAACGGAAACGTTTCGAGGGTTCGAATCCCTTCCTCTCTGCAAGAAGTCCTGCAAATGTTATTAAAAACCCTGTAGATTTTTAATTTACAGGATTTTTAATTTTATCTAGTATCAGTGACATCATATAATATCAAATAAAAAGGGATTAATTAGATGGAAATTTTCAAAATTTCCACTGGATAATTGTAAATCTATATATAAGTAATGTTATTAAGTAAATGCTTTTGTGATTTAAGGTTTTAAAAATGTAATAAGATATTGTTAGTGCTATTTAACGTGAGTTAGATATAACACTTAATGTATATCAATTAGTTATGAAATAAATCAACATACAAGTTTACTTTGATTATAAAAAATGAGTTTTAATTAACTAAAAACGTAAAAATCTGTGACTTATATTTCAATAAAAAACAAATAACGAAGACATAAAACACCTAATAATCAAATGATTATATTGTTTTCTTATATCGAACTCACGTTAAATAAGTACTTGGAACGCCACCGTAATGATGGAAGTAATGATAATTCTAATTTTGTATTAGAATAGGCTTAGGGGCTTTAGTCCCTAATAAACCAAACCTCTGCATTTCAGTACAGAGTTCTTTATTGATTTTAAACGTGTTGCGTTTTCTTCTTCCTAAAATGATGAAGAATATAATATCAAATAATGAAGGGTTTTTTATAGATATGATGTGATTTTTTTGAAATTCTTCAAGAATTTAACACCATTATAGATTTTAAATCCTTTTTTTTGCCACGCATATAATAAAATATTTACAAACAAAATAAGACGTTTCGTGCTTATATTTGTTACACATAACCTATTAATTACTATATTTAACCCTTTATTAATTTAAATTTTAAGACCAAGAGCAATGAAAAAATTATTCTCTATTATGGCAATTGCCGCTGTTGTAGTATTAAGTACATTTACAGCAAATGCCAGAAACACACAAAATACCCTTCCAACTCAGATACAACAGATTGTTGCAAATGTAGAAGCGGGTTCATCTTTTCAAGACGAGGCAGAACCACAAGAAGAACTTTCTTTTACACAAGATTTAAAAAGACGTTTTATAGAAGGAGGTCCTGGATTTATGGGAATAGTTCTTTTATGTTTGATTTTAGGTCTTGCAATCGCCATTGAGCGTATTATATACTTAAATCTTGCAACTACAAATACTAAAAAGCTCGCTCAAAATGTTGAGGATGCTCTTAATAGTGGTGGTGTAGAAGCTGCTAAAGAAGTATGTCGTAATACAAAAGGACCTGTTGCTTCTATTTATTATCAAGGTCTTGATCGTGTAGATGAAGGTATAGATGCTGCTGAAAAAGCTGTAGTATCATACGGAGGTGTCCAAATGGGACAACTTGAGAAAAATGTTTCTTGGTTATCATTATTTATTGCGCTTGCTCCTATGCTTGGGTTTATGGGTACTGTAATCGGGATGATTCAAGCCTTTGATAGAATTGAAGCTGCAGGAGATATGAATCCAGCACTTGTTGCAGGGGGTATTAAAGTAGCACTTCTTACTACAGTATTTGGACTTATCGTAGCTATTATACTTCAGATATTTTATAACTACATTATTTCAAAAATCGATAGTATCGTTAATGATATGGAAGATGCATCTATCACATTGATGGACTTGCTTGTTCGTTACAAGCGATAATAAAGTAGTTATTAATTAAGACAATATAATAATATGGCCTTACATAAAATTTTAAAAATAGTTGTCGCCCTCATTGGAGTTGTAGGTTTAATACTTGCAGGTATGATTTGGGCAGAGAACGATGCCATTAAAGTTGGAGAATCGCAAGGACTTGTAGATGCTATGATGACTATTACTTGGATAGTAGTAATAATAGCAATAGTTCTTGTAGTCATCTTTGTACTAAAGGGATTGTTTTCTGGAAATGCAAAGAACACACTTATTGGTATAGGGGCATTTGTATTTGTACTTGCTATTTCTTACATCACAGCTAGTGGTGAAGAAACAGTTCTTAAAGATGGAGATATTCTATCTGAAACAGGAGCAAAAATGGTGAGCGCAGGTATAACTGCATTTTTTATACTAGCAGCTGTTGCAATCATTTTAATGGTTGGATCAGGAGCAAAGAAAATTCTAACAAAATAAATTATGGCTAGGAGATCAGCACCAGAAATAAACGCAGGATCTATGGCAGATATCGCGTTCTTACTCTTAATTTTTTTCTTAGTAACAACTACTATTGAAAAAGATAGAGGTTTAGTTCGTGCATTACCGCCAGACCAACCTCTAGACGACGTGAAACCTCCTGTCATAAAAGAGAAAAACCTTTTTGTTATTATCGTTAATAATAATGGAGAGCTTCTAGTAGAAGATAAGCCTATGGAGATGAAAGATCTTCAGCCAGCGGCTATAGAATTCTTAGATAATGGAGGTTTTCCAAATGGACAAGAAGGGTATTGTAACTACTGTCAAGGTAAAAGAGATCCAAAATCTTCTGATAACCCAGACAAGGCTATTATAACTGTAAAAAGTTTACGTGAGTCTTCTTACGAATCTTTTGTTACAGTCCAGAATGAGCTTGTAGGAGCATATAATTTCTTACGTGATAGAGAATCTATGCGATTATACGGTTGGAAATTTACCGAGGTAAGTGCAAAGATAGAAGAAGGTACTTTTAAAGGTAACGAAGAGGATACAAAAGAAAAGATCAAAGTTATAAAATCAATGTATCCTCAGAAACTTTCTGAAATAGATCCAAAACAGTAATAAAAATAAAAGAATATGTCAAAATTTAGAAAAGATGGTGGGAAAGAACTACCTGCTATTAGTACAGCATCTCTTCCAGATATTGTATTTATGTTATTATTCTTCTTTATGGTTGCTACTGTTTTACGTAAAAATGATGTGAAAGTAGCACAAATTTTACCTTCTGCAGATCAAACTGAGAAGCTTAAAAAAGATCGAACTGTATATATCTATGCTGGTAAGCCAGGAGAGGGATACAAGCAGTTTGGAACTGAAGGGAAAATTCAGATTGGAGATAAGTTTGTAAATGTAAATGAAGTACAAACTGCAATTCTAGAAGAACGTGAAAAACTTAGAGACGAGTTAAAAGATTATGTAATGGTAGCTTTTAAAGTCGATAAAGAAACTAACTCTGGTCTTGTATATGATGTTAAGCAGGAACTGCGTCAAGCAAACTTGCTTAAAGTAATTTATATTACTACTCAAACAGATGATGTTGTAAAATAGAGATTATCATAATTAATATAAAAAACGTCTTAGTAATAAAACTAAGGCGTTTTTTTATGCTATATATCAATAGGTATTCGTTGTATATTTGTTTTTAAACTTATAATAAGTGTCTAAAATATTTCTCATCACTTTGTGTCTATTGCCTTTTGCTTTATATGCTCAAGAGCTGGAAGATAATGATCTTAAAAGCATAGATTCTTTATACAGAGAAGATCAGTTTTATATAGGTCTTTCTTTTAACTTACTTACTAATAAACCAGATAGCTTTACTCAAAATGGGTTGAGTGCTGGTTTACAATTAGGTTTTATACGTGATTTTCCCATAAATAAAAGGCGTAATAAAGCAATAGGAGTAGGATTAGGACTAGCTGTAGATACTTACAATCAAAATCTTTTTATAGACAAGCTAGACGATGGTTCTCTAGGATATTCTATATTAGATGATAATGCTGGAGAAGATGTTAATAGATTTACGGTATATAGTTTAGAGTTTCCCTTAGAATATCGATGGCGTACATCTACTCCGGAAAAGTATGCTTTCTGGCGTATATATGCAGGTGTAAAAGTAGGATATATATTGTCTTTTAACACCACTTTTGAAGACAGTGAAGGTAATGTTTCAGTAAAAGATCTTTCGGCTATTAATAGATTGCAATATGGCCCTAGCTTATCTTTTGGATATTCAAGTTTTAATTTCCAGGCGTATTATAGTATGAATTCTATTTTTAATGAGAATGCTACTATAGAAAATGAAACAGTTGATTTGCAAGTACTACGTTTAGGAATTATATTTTACTTTTTATAATATTCTTTTTTAGAAACGATTTTGAGCATATTAATCTCAGTGTTTTATAGCCAATAAGTGTATACAAGTATTTGTGGTACAGATCCTATGAGAAAGCCTATAATGAGTTCAGGGGTAGTATGAGCTTTTATATCTAATCTTGAAGTTGCAGTTGCACCACAAGCAAAAATCGAAAAGGCTATCCAGATGAGTAGGTTAATCCCAAAATGCAAACTTAAACCTATAATAAATACTGTAACGCCAGCAAGTCCCATCATATGTAAGCTTGCTTTAAATTTTAATATAGCAAGTAAAAAAGCAGCTACTGTAGCACCTAAAATCCCTACAAAGAAAAAATATACTTCTGGAATATCATAACCATCAAAAATCATTTTAATTAACAAGAATGTAAAACCAGCAGAAAGAACTAAAGGCCATTTGCGCTGCCTAACATCTTTGAGATGAATAGTTTCGACAAGCTGTAAATTTTTAAGCATATAAAAACTTAATATAGGTATAACGACAGTCATAATTACTGTCGCAAAGAGTTTAGAATATATAAACTCTGTATTAAAAAATCGAGGCGAAATATAGAAATAAAATGATACCGCCAGAATAGGCATAAAAAGCGGATGAAAAATATAAGAAAAACTACGTATAAAGGCTTTCATTATATTTCTTTACGTAAACGAGCAACAGGAAGATCTAGCTGTTCTCTATA
Source organism: uncultured Dokdonia sp. (assembly GCA_938002835.1). Taxonomy (GTDB): domain Bacteria; phylum Bacteroidota; class Bacteroidia; order Flavobacteriales; family Flavobacteriaceae; genus Dokdonia. The sequence continues at coordinate 11,881 of CALKZS010000053.1, forward strand.
TTTTGCAACTGTTCTACGTGCAATAGGATATCCTTTTTCTTTGAGTAGTTTTGCAAGTTTTTCGTCTGTTAGTGGTTTTTTCTTGTTTTCTTCTTGAATAACTGTTTCAAGAATTTTCTTTATTTCTCTTGTAGAAACCTCTTCACCTTGATCATTGGTCATACTTTCAGAGAAAAACTCTTTAATTAACTTAGTTCCGTATGGAGTGTCTACATATTTGCTATTTGCAACACGAGAGACGGTAGATACATCCATACCTATTTCTTCGGCAATATCTTTTAAAATCATAGGTCTCAATGTGCGTTCATCTCCAGTAAGAAAGAATTCTTTCTGGTAGTTCATAATAGAACTCATTGTGACAAATAAAGTTTGCTGGCGCTGAATAATAGCTTCGATAAACCATTTTGCAGCATCTAATTTTTGCTTAATGAAGATAACAGCATCTTTCTGAGATTTTGTACGCTCTTTAGATTCCTTATACCCTTTAAGCATATTGCTATAGTCACGAGAGATTTTTAATTCTGGTGCATTACGACCATTAAGGGATAGTTCTAATTGTCCGTCTATGATACGTATGGTAAAGTCTGGTACAACGTGCTCTACTATTTTTGTATTACTAGAATAAGAACCACCTGGTCTTGGGTTAAGATGTTCAATTTCATTAATAGCCTCCTTAAGTTCATTTTCGGTAATATGAAACTTAGCCATTAATTTTTTATAGTGCTTTTTAGAAAAATGGTCAAAAGACTTTTCTAAGATATTCATTGCGAGCGATACAGATTTTGTAGCTTGTTTTTTGTCAAGTTGTAATACTAGACATTCTTGTAAATTTCGGGCCCCCACACCAGCGGGATCAAGATCTTGTACTTTGAAGAGCATTCCTTCTATAACGTCCTCTGTCGTATATACATTTTGAGTAAAAGCGAGATCATCCATAAGATCTACTAGAGATCTCCGTAAGTAACCAGCCTCATCTAGAGATCCTATAATAAACTCAGCTATCTCACGCTGCTCTGGACTTAAACGTACGGTGTTAAGTTGCGTTTTGAGATATTGATTAAAGGAAGTGCCAGAGGCATAGGGAACTTGCTTATCTTCATCATCTACGCTATAATTATTTGCGCTTAGTCTATATTCTGGAATTTCATCATCACTTAGATATTCATCTACATTAATTTCAGACTCTGGCGCTTCATCATAATCATCTGTATTGCTAAACTCTTCAAACTCATCTTTAACTTCATCTTTACCACTATCTAGGGCAGGATTTTCTTCTAGCTCCTGCTTTACTTTTTGCTCAAAGGCTTGCGTAGGGAGTTGTATAAGCTTCATCAACTGTATTTGCTGAGGAGATAGCTTTTGCGAAAGTTTAAAATTAAGTTGTTGTTTTAACATAAAAACGAAGTTACAAAAAAGCAATAAATGATAATACTAAGAGATTGATTAAAACGCACACCTCTTTAATAGATTCTAAAGTATAGTTAGATGCTATAAAATTATTCATAAAGAACACTAAATGAGGTTTTTTAAGATACTTAATAATATTAATATGCTTTTTTAAAAAGACATAGTGTTATAAATTTTTCACTACTTTTCTTATAGCTACGAGATTACTCAATAGTCTTTCTAAATGTGCTAAGTCTAGCATATTTGCACCGTCACTTTTTGCAGTTGCAGGGTCAAAATGAGTTTCTATAAAAAGGCCGTCTACATTATTTACAATACCTGCGCGAGCAATAGTTTCGATCATTTCTGGTCTTCCGCCAGTGACGCCACTAGATTGATTAGGTTGTTGTAATGAATGTGTGACATCGAGTACGGTAGGGGCATAGGCTCTCATTGTAGGGATTCCTCTAAAATCTACTATCATATCTTGATACCCAAACATTGTCCCACGATCTGTAATCCAAGCATTTTTATTGTCGCTTTCGTGCACTTTTTTTACGGCGTGTTGCATTGCCTCTGGAGACATAAATTGTCCTTTTTTTAGATTTACAACCTTTCCAGTTTTTGCAGCAGCAACGACAAGTGCAGTTTGGCGTACTAAAAAAGCGGGTATTTGTAATATATCTACATATTGTGCTGCAAGCTCTGCATCAGAAACTTCGTGTATATCTGTAACGGTAGGAACATCAAATTTTTCAGATATTTTAGCTAGAATTTCTAAAGCCTTTTCATCACCTATACCTGTAAAACTATCTAAGCGACTACGATTTGCCTTTCTAAAGCTACCTTTAAAAACATAAGGAATTTCTAATTTATTAGTTATTGAGACTACTTTTTCGGCAATGCGATAGGCCATTTCTTCACCTTCGATAGCGCAAGGCCCGCAAAGTAAAAAGAAATTATTTGCGTTAGTATGCTTGATTTTTGGAATGCTAGATAGTGTCATAATATGATTGTTGTATGTACGCTTTCGCGAAAGCGTACCCTAAAAAAACAAAGATACGCCTTATCCTACGTTTGTGTTATTTGTTGCGTATAGAAGTGATGGGGTGATCTGGTTTTGCATAAGAAAGTCTATCGAGAAGTTGCGGTTTTGAGTAGCTGTCTAAACCGTTTATAGTCACTCCCTTTGTGGCTTCTAGATTGATCCAACCATCATTTTCTAATGCACTTTCTGGTAGAAATACCTCATTTATAGCACCTACAATGAGCACAGTTCCATTTTCTTTAATCGCATATTCATTTACAAATTTGCAAGCAATTTTTATATGAGCTTGTGCTACAAATGGAGCTTTGCAGGAGTCTATATAATTTGCATCTAAACCTACAGCATCAAACTCTGAGATATGCTCATCATATCTGGCAGCGGTTTGATGTGCGTTTTTGATAATATCTGTATGTATGTGATTTACAGTAAACTCTTTTGTCTGGTGTATATTCTTGTAGGTATGGCGTGGTACTGTTGTGGGGCGTGTAATAAAACCTATAAGAGAGGGATTGCTTCCTAAGTGTGTGACAGAGCTAAAAACAGCAAGATTTTCAATACCATCGGAGGAGATGGTACCTATTAAGTTGGCACTTTTATATCCAGTGACACTATTTATAAAATTTGCGCGATAGCGATTCTCCATCGCGTTAATGGCAGTCTTGTCAAAATGTAGTATCTTTTTCATCTATTCAAAAATACGGATAATGAAAGAAGACTTAGATCTCTATTTTAAAACAAATAGAGAGACTTGGAATAAAAAAGTAGCTGTGCACTCAGCGAGTTCATTTTATGATCTTCCTGGATTTATGTCTGGTAAAAGTTCGCTCAATGTATATGAATTAAAAGCGCTAGGTGATGTTTCTGGAAAGTCATTATTGCATTTGCAATGTCATTTTGGTCAAGACACATTGAGTTGGTCTCGACTGGGGGCACATTGTACTGGTATTGATATAAGTGATGAGGCAATTGCACTTTCAAAAAAGCTTACTAAAGATCTTAATCTCTCGGCACAATTTATATGCTGTAATGTATTAGATACTTCAAAATATATTGATGAGCAATTTGATATTGTATTTACAAGTTATGGAACCATAGGGTGGTTGCCAGATCTAAAACCCTGGGCAATAATGATTGCCGAACGTCTAAAGTCTGGTGGCTTTTTTTACATCATAGATTTTCATCCAATCGTTTGGATGTTTGATTATACTACTGGAACTCCTTTAATGAAATACAGATATCATCAAAAAGAAGCTATTTATGATGAGTATAAAGGAACCTATGCAAATGAGTCTTCTGATATCATAAGTAAAGAGTATGGATGGAATCACGGGATAGGAGCTATTATAACAGCTCTTGTAGAAGCGGGACTTCATATAGATTATCTAAATGAATATGACGAAAGTCCGTATGATGTATTACCAGATCTTATACAAAATGAAAACGATCTTTATGTGACTAAAGATCGTTTGTATCCATTACTTTTTGAACTAAAAGCGACTAAAGCTTAGTGTGCATTGTCTTTTAGTAATTCTGGAAATTTCTTTGCAAAACGTTTATATCTTGGGATAGAAACTCCTTGAATATAAGGATTATTAGGGTTGTTTTTTTCGTAATCCTGATGGTATGCCTCTGCAATCCAAAATTTTTGAAATGGGAGTACTTGAGTAACAATCTTGCCATTATAGGTAGATTTGTTAAGTTCTTCAATCTTTTTTTCTATAATCTCTTTCTCATTATCATTTTGATAAAATGCAATAGATCTATACTGTATTCCTGCATCTGGACCTTGTCTATTTGCTGTTGTTGGATCTTGCGAGCCAAAAAACACATCTACTAGTTGTTCAAAAGAAATCACTTCTGGATTATATATAACTTCTACAGCTTCTGCGTGTGTTGTTCTTCCGTAGCCTACTTGTTTGTAAGTTGGGTTTTCTTCTTTTCCTCCGCTATAACCGCTTATGGCTTCATCTACTCCTTTTACACTTTCAAAAATAGCTTCTACACACCAGAAACAACCACTAGCAAAGTAGGCTTTTTTCATTCCGTCTTTTTGAACAACTTCTATAGGATCTAACAGTGCTGTAGGTTCGGTAAGTGTTTTAGAGGTAAAATTATTACAGCCTGTGAGAATCATAAAGGCTGCGGCAAATGCTACAAATTTCATACGTTTTATTTTTTTATATGTCGTAAAATTATAGATTCCTTATAGTTTTTGAAGATTTTTTAATATATAGTTTGCATAAAAAAAGCCTTTCAATAAAGAAAGGCTTTGGTATATCATTTTAAAAATGGATTATAAATTCTTTAATAAATTTTCCATTTTTAATTGTTGCTCAGCTGCAAGTTCACTGTCTATAAGGATGCGTCCAGAATGCTCATCTGTAATGATCTTTCTGCGTCCAGCAATCTCAACTTGTACTTGAGGTGGTATTGTAAAATAAGAACCTCCAGAAGCTCCACGTTCAATAGGTACAACAGCTAGGCCATTACGAACACTAGATCTAATACGTTTGTATGCTTTTACAAGACGTTCTTCTATTTCTTGCTCGTATGAAGCACTCTTTTCTATAAGAGTTTGCTCTTCCTTTTCAGTTTCGGCAAGAATAGCATCTAGTTCACCTTTTTTGTGCTTAAGGTGAGTTTCACGTTCACTTAGGCGCTCTTTGGTCTGTGTGATCACTTCGCCTTTTTGTTCTATTTGAGCTTTAAACTCACGAATGTTCTTTTCTGCAAGTTGAATCTCAAGTTCTTGAAACTCTACTTCTTTACTCAGTGCATTAAACTCACGATTGTTACGTACGTTTTTCTGCTGCTCAGAGTATTTTTTTATTGAAGCTTTAGAATCGTCTATCTGTATTTTTTTTGCTTTGATAGAATCTTCAACTAACTGAAGATCGCTTTCTAGCTTTTCAATACGTTTATTTAGACCTGCTACTTCATCTTCTAGGTCTTCTACCTCTAGAGGTAGTTCTCCACGTACATTGCGTATCTCGTCTACACGTGAATCTATAAGTTGTAAATCGTAAAGCGCGCGTAGTTTTTCTTCTACTGTTGCTTCTTTCTTCTTTGCCATACGTTAAAAATAGTTGATAGGATTGGTATTTTCCTCAGATAAAATGATTGCAAAAGTACTAATTTTTTCGGTAAGATACTCTGCTATTAAATTTTTAGTATATCGTTCACTTTCATAATGCCCTACATCAAGTAAAAGCAACTTGTTTTCGGCTTGATAATAATCGTGATATTTTAGATCTGCAGTAATTAAAGCGTCTGCTCCCTGTGCTTTTGCAGCACTAATAGCAAAGGCCCCGCTTCCTCCTAAAACAGCTACTGTTTTTATAGCTTTACGTAAAAGTGCAGAATGACGAATGTTGCCTGTTTTAAATGTTTCTTTTGCAAAGGCAAGAAATTCATCTTCATTCATCTCATTTTCGAGTGTTCCTATCATTCCCATTCCCACAGTTTGAAGCTTGTTTTCTAGTTGGGTAACTTCATAAGCTACCTCTTCATAAGGATGATGGGTAAAGAGTGCTTTTAAAATAGCAGATTGTTGTTGTTTTTCAAAAGTGATATTGATCTGAGTTTCTGGCTCAATATGTCTCAAACCAGGTTGTCCAATGACAGGATTTGATGCTTTATTACCTTTAAAAGTTCCTAGGCCTTCTGTAGAGAAGCTACATTCTTCATACGCACCTATATTTCCTGCTCCAGCATTAAAAAGCGCTTCTCGAAGTTTACTTGCTTTATCATTAGGGACATACGTGGTGAGCTTGAAAATATGATTTTTCTTAGGTATTAGTATGGAGGTGTTTTGAAGTTTTAATGCTTTACTCATTCCATAATTTACCCCGTGCGCTACATTATCTAAAGCGGTATGTATGGCATAAATAGCAATATCACTTTTAATCGCTTTTTGAACAGAGCGTTCAACATAGTTGCTATTAGTAATTCTCTTGAGACCTGAAAATATAATGGGGTGAAAACAAACAATGAGATTGCAATTTTTTACAATAGCTTCGTCAACTACATTTTCTAAAGCATCGTGAGCAACTAAGATATTGCTTACCTCTTGATGATAGTTGCCTACTAGTAATCCTACATTATCAAAATCTTCTGCATAGGCAAGGGGTGCCCACGAATTTAAAATAGCACTAATATCTTTTACTGTCATATGGTAAAGATAAAATATAGTAGGTAATTTTGAGGTTGTTTAGTCTTTGCGATCATTCTTTTTTATTCTTTTGAAGATTAAGAGTCATATATAAAATCATACCTTCGTTTTATGAAGAAATTCCGTTTACTACTTTTTCCATTTGCTGGATTGTACTATTTGGTCACTTTTATACGTAACAAGTGTTATGATAAAGGGATATTATCTTCTAAGTTATATGATATACCTGTACTATGTATAGGTAATTTAAGTACTGGAGGTACAGGAAAGTCTCCAATGACTGAGTATGTTGTGCGATTATTAAAAGATGATTATAGCCTTGCAACACTCAGTAGAGGTTACGGTAGAAAAACAAAAGGATATATTGATGTAACACAAGATGCACTAGCGACTCAAGTAGGTGATGAGCCCTTGCAGTTTGCTCAAAAATTTAAAGAAATACAAGTAGCTGTGTGTGAAAGCAGACAACAAGGTATAGATACTTTGCTTTCAAAGTCAGTTTCTCCAGAAGTAATTATATTAGATGATGCATACCAACACCTAAAGGTGAAAGCAGGTTTTTATATCTTACTTACTTCATATAATGATCTATATTGTAATGATTTTTTACTGCCTGCCGGAAATTTAAGGGAACCTCGTCACGGATCTCATAGAGCAAATGCGGTTGTAGTCACAAAGTGCCCTGAAGATCTCTCTATAGACAATCAGCAAAAGATAGCGCAACAATTAAAACTTGTTAAAAATCAATCATTATACTTTACCAAAATTGTCTATGATAAAATGTTACATTCTAAAGATAGAATGGTGTCTATTGATGCTTTACAAGAAAAGAAAATAACTGTAGTTACTGGAATTGCAAAGCCAGCCCCTTTTCTGACTTATCTTAAAGATCAAGACGTAATTTTTGAGCATAAATCATATTCAGATCATCATAATTTTACAGATAGAGAGGTTATAGAACTTAATGCATTAGATTGTATCATAACTACAGAAAAAGATTATGTAAGATTACAACTCTTGATTACAAATGCAGAACTGTATTATATTCCTATAAGAATAGATTTTATTTCAAATAAAAACAAATTTGATCTAGCTGTTACTCAATTTGTAAAGGAGTGATATTTCCTGATTACGCTTTCGCGAAAGCGTATAGCTATTCTATGATACCAGTATTTTTTAGACCACTATAAATCTTCTGAAAAAATTCTTCAACCTTATATGGTTTTGGAATAACATCATTAAATCCTACTTGATAAAATTCGTCAAGATTTTCTTCTATAGTCACCGCCGTAAGTGCAAGAATAGCAATATCTGTATTAAACTCTCTTATGAGTTTTGTAGCTTCCATACCACTTATTCCGGGCATATGGATATCCATTAGAATAAGGTCAAATTTTTCTATTCGTATTTTTTCTATAGCAATCTCCCCATTATTTGCGGTGTCGCAAGTAATGTTGTTTTTTTCTAAAATCTTGCGAGTAATCATCTGGTTTATCTTATTGTCTTCTACAACAAGGATGTGTTTGCTTTTTAGTGCATCGTAATTTATCTTTTGTATTGGATTCTCTACATTATTTTCATTGATATCTTTAGGTAGGAGCTTATATCTTACATCAAATTTGAAAGTAGTTCCTTTTCCTAAAATGCTTTCTAGTGAGATTTTACTATTGAGCAGGTCAAGTAAGTTCTTTACAATAGATAACCCTAAACCAGTACCGCCAAATTTTCTATTAATAGCTACAGAGCCTTGTGTAAAACTTTGAAAAATGGTCTTCTGTTTTTTCTTTGAAATACCTTCTCCATTATCTTCTATTTCAAAATGCAAAAGGATGTCGTCATCACCTTGAGATATTTTTTGTACACGAATTACTACTTTCCCATCACGGGTAAACTTGATTGCATTACCTATAAGATTGATGAGTATTTGTGATATCATAAGAGGATCTCCTATTAAATGAAGAGGGATTTCTTGATCAAACTCAAGATTGAGTTTATTGCCTTTGTCCTTTGCAGATTTGTCTAAAGCAACTAACACATCATCTATACGTTTTTTAATATTGAATTCGGTTTGTTCTACCTCTACTTTATTTGCTTCTAATTTGTTTAAATCTAAAATGTTATTGATAAGCGAGAGTAAATATTCTCCTGAAAATTTTAAAGAATCTAAATGTTTTTTTTGTTCTTCAGTAGGATTTTCAGAGAGTAGTAAATGTGTGAGTCCTGTAACTGCATACATAGGTGTGCGTAACTCGTGAGTAATGGTAGATAGGAATTGAGCTTTTACATTAGATGCCTTTTCTGCATTATCACGTGCTACAATCAATTCTACATTTTTAGCCTGTAATAGTTCATTTGCTTTTGCTCTTGCTTTATTGTTCTTGTATAGAGATAATACAAGTAAGAGTAGAATAATTAATAAAGAAGCTGTTAGAAATATAGCAAATTTGATTATTTGAGAAGAAGAAGCGGTATCTATTTCTCTTTTAATATCATTATTAAGGGAGGTGGTAACTTTTTCTAATGAGTTATTTTTTTGGGTGACAATTAATGAATGATTATTTCCAGTAGTATTTTTGAATTTGTAATATTTTACTAAATAATCGTTTGCCTCTTTATATTTTTTTTGACTTTGGGCTATATTGCTTTTTGCTAGTAATATTGTGTTTTCAATACTTGGATGTTTATTATCTTTAATAAAGGCTTCAACCTTTTGTATAGTACTTTCTGACTCTTCTAATCTATTTTCTATAGAAAGGCTTATTGCTTTATTTGCTTGAATCTGAGCTTTAATAAGATTATTATTATCTATAGTCGCTTCATTTATGGCTTGATTATATACAGTTATAGCTTCAGAATTGTTGCCCTTATTTTTCAAGATATCTCCTTTTAAAAAAAAAAGCTCTGCTTTAAGATCTGGTCTTTGTAAATTAGAAAGTGAAGACAAACCTAGCTCTATATGTTTAAAGGCGTTCTGAGGTTGTTCTTTTAAAAGGTCTAATTTTACTTGAGTTAAATATGATTGAGCTAGAAGCTCTGGGCTATTAGAATTAATTTGTGTTGTGATAGCTTTTGTGGTTTCAATTTGGGAGTTATTATAGTCCTTTAATTGAAAATATAATTTTGAAAGTGTTCCTGTGGTGAGCGCAATGCGTTTTTTGTGGTCTATATGTTCTGCTAATTCCCTAGAACGATTTAGGACAATAATTGCCTCGTCATATTTCAAGTTTGCTATAGCTACAACTGCTCTCTTGAGAAGCGAGTCTATTTTATTATTTGTGATTGTTTCTTCTGGTGTTTCTTTTTTTTGAGCAGTGCTTATTGTTGGATAAGCAAATAAGAAAACAAGTAAAAAACATACTAGCTTTGACTTCATTTGGTGGGCATCGATGAGCTAATATAGATGTTTTTTTAAGAAATTTTTAATATTAAGTCTATTAATCTATTAGAATATCCCATCTCATTATCATACCAGCCTATGATTTTTACCATTTTTCCGATAACCGATGTCATTTGAGAATCAAAAGTACAAGAATGCGTATTTCCTACAATATCAATAGAGACAATAGGATCTTCTGTGTATGAAACAATACCTTTTAATGATGTTTGGGATGCTTTTTTCATAGCTTCATTTACAGCACTAATAGTTACTTCATCTTTTACATTAAAGGTAATATCTGTAAGAGAGCCATTAGGTACGGGTACACGTATCCCACAGCCGCCAATAACATTAGAAAGATGAGGGAATATTTTTGTGAGTGCCTTTGCCGCTCCTGTGGTGGTAGGTATAATGCTTTGACTAGCAGCACGAGATCTTCGTAAATCACGATGAGGTTGATCGTGTAAACTTTGATCTGTAGTGTAAGAGTGAATCGTTGTAATATATGCTTGTTCTATACCACATAGCTCATCTATCACTTGAATCATAGGAGCTGCATTGTTTGTTGTGCAAGAAGCATTAGAAATAATGGTTTCGCTACCTTCAAGTAGGTGGTCATTAACGCCTAGAACTATCATTGGTATTTCTTCATCTATTGGAGGAACGCTTAGGATAACTTTTTTTGCTCCAGCATTGAGATGAAATTCAAGGTTTTTTCGATCTTTAAACTTACCAGTACTTTCTATCACTATATCTGGAGTTGTATGAGCCCAAGGAATATCTTTTATGTCACTATTATTATATAAAGGAATAGCGATATCATTTATAATAATATGATGAGGATCAAATGTGATATTGTCATTACACACTCCGTGTATGCTGTCATATTTTAGTAGGTGTGACAATGTGTGAGCGTCTGCAAGATCATTAATGGCTACAACTTCTAGTTTTGGGTGTTGTTGTATACATCTAAAAACGGTACGACCTATACGGCCAAAACCATTGATCCCAATTGTAATCTTGCTCATAGCTATTTATTAGGTAAGGTGCTTTTGAGCTTTGTAAGAAGACCTTACAAGTGCTCCACTCTCAACGTGACGGAATCCCATCTCAAGACCTATTTTTTCATACTTCTGAAACTGGTCAGGAGTAATAAATTGTTTTACAGGTAAATGGCGTTTTGAAGGTTGTAAATATTGTCCTATAGTAACTATATCAAGATTTACAGATCTCAAATCTTCTAATGTTTTAATAACCTCTGCTTCAGTTTCTCCAAGTCCTAACATTATTCCAGACTTTGTTCTGTTAATTCCAGAGTCTTTAAGATATTTAAGAACACCAAGACTACGTTCATATTTTGCTTGTATGCGTACTTCTCTTGTTAGTCTTTTGACTGTTTCCATATTATGAGAGACAACCTCTGGAGCTACTTTTATAATTCTATCAATGAGATCTTCTCTTCCTTGAAAATCAGGAATAAGTGTTTCTAAAGTAGTGGTGGGGTTCATACGTCTTATAGCTTGAACCGTTTCTGCCCAAATAATAGTACCCATATCTTTAAGGTCATCACGATCTACAGAAGTAATTACTGCGTGTTTAATGTTCATTAATTTTATAGATCTAGCTACCTTTTCAGGTTCTTCCCAGTCTATATCTTCTGGCCTTCCGGTTTTTACACCACAAAAACCACAAGAACGCGTACATACATTGCCTAAAATCATAAAAGTGGCAGTTCCTTCACTCCAGCATTCTCCCATATTTGGACAGCTTCCAGAAGTGCATATAGTATTTAAACTATACTTATCCACGAGACTTCTAAGGTCTGTGTATTTTTTTCCAGTAGGAAGTTTTACGCGCAGCCATTTTGGTTTTGCAACTCTCTTAGGTTTTGTAGTCGTGATTTGTTCTTGCATATGATTATTTCAAGAGTAACAAAGATAGTGAAACTATGTGTTTTGAATGGTACGCTTTCGCGAAAGCGTGACGCATTTATAGATAATACTGTTAATAAATCTGACGATTATATTTATAGATGACTACTTATCTTAAAATATCGTTGTTTTAAAAAGAAAAATGAGGTTAGTAAAGAAGTTGTATTTCTTTAAGATCATATTTATTTATTACGCCATCTTCTTCTAATAAAATGAGTTTGCCGTTATTTGTGACACCTTTTATAATACCTACAAAGCGGTTTTTTTCTGGTGTTATAAATGTCGCGGGCTTATCTTTTTTAAAAAGGCAAGCTTCATATGCATTTTTTATTTCTGAAAACTTTGCATCTAATAGTAGTTGTACATAATGATGAAACTGATTGAGTAGCATTGTTAAGATCTCTTCTAAATCAAAGTGAATCCCAGTTTCGGTTTTTATAGAAGTTGCTCTAGGTAGTTCTTCCCATTCAGTTTGGTTTACATTAAGACCTACGCCGATGATCATAGCGTCTAATTTGTTCTTTTTTATGACACTCTCTATTAGAATGCCACATATTTTATTTTTATCTGTCAATATGTCGTTAGGCCATTTCACACTTACTTTTTTAATATGCAATTTTATAAGTACGTCTTTTACAGCAAGTGAAGCCGCCATAAGAGCAAAAAATTGTTGATCTATGGTGATGCGTTTTATCTTTCGATACACACTGAATGTTAGGTTCTTACCTTTTTTTGTCCTCCAGAGAGTTCCCATTTGACCTTTACCTGTAGTTTGTTCTAAAGCCCAAACAACAATGTCTTCTTGCGCATTTTCTTTCTTAGAAATACGACGTAAATATTCATTTGTAGAATCAATGGTATGAAGTTTGTCTATGCGCATATGCAAAACAAGGGATTAAACTTATGTTAAGACCGTAGAGTAACGTAAATTTGTAATAACTTTGTGTAAATAAAAGGATTTAATGGCAAAAACGGAAAAGAACACCGATCAATTAATAGCTAAAATTGTAGAAGGAATTGAGGAAGTGAAAGGGCATAATATTGATATTCTTGACCTTAGAGAGATAGAAAACACTGTTTGTGATTATTTTGTAATTTGTGATGGAACCTCCAATACACAAGTTAGTGCCATTGTAAACTCTATTCAAAAGACTGCTAGTAAAGCATTGCAAGAAAAACCTTGGCACGTTGAAGGTCTTGATAATTCAGAGTGGGTGCTTATGGATTATGTAAATGTTGTAGTGCACGTTTTTCAAAAACACATTAGAGAGTTTTATGATATAGAAAGCCTATGGGGAGATGCAAAAATCACTACAATCCCATCCAACTACTAAAAACATTGTGAATGTCTACAGAAAAGAAAAAAAATACAAATTCTACACCTTCTAATAAACCTAAATTTAGTTCTTACTGGATTTATGGTCTTATTGTAATTATATTTATCGCTATCAGTATGTTGTCAGGCAGCACTGGTATAGGAGAAGGAAAGAAAACATCAATCTATCAATTTGAAGAATATCTTAAAGATGGGGATGTAGAAAGAGTTGAAGTCGTAAATAAGAACTCTGTTAAGATATATCTCACAAAAGAGGCAGAGGCAAAAGAAGTACACAATAAGAACAAAAACACAGGGTTTTTAGCCCCTTCTGCATCTGCGCCAGATTATCGTTTTGAAATTGGAGATCTTCAAAATTTTGAAAATGACATTAATAAAATTATTGATGAAAATAATTTGGAAACCCAGATAACTTATGAAACAGAAGGTGATATGTGGGGTGTTGTTGCAAGTTTTCTTCCCTTTATATTAATTATTGGACTCTGGATTTTTATTATGCGCCGTATGTCTGGAGGAGGAGCTGGAGGTCCTGGAGGTCAGATTTTTAATATAGGTAAATCTAAAGCAAAGCTCTTTGACGAAAAAACAGATATTAAAACTACATTTAAAGATGTAGCTGGATTAGAGGGAGCAAAAGAAGAGATACAAGAAATAGTAGATTTTTTAAAGAATCCTGAAAAGTATACTAGTTTAGGAGGTAAAATTCCTAAAGGAGCATTACTTGTGGGTCAACCAGGAACAGGTAAGACATTGCTTGCAAAGGCAGTGGCAGGAGAGGCAAAAGTTCCGTTTTTCTCATTGTCTGGATCAGATTTTGTAGAAATGTTCGTAGGGGTAGGAGCATCACGTGTGAGAGATTTGTTTAAGCAAGCAAAAGAAAAATCTCCAGCGATTATTTTTATAGATGAGATAGATGCTATAGGTCGTGCTCGTGGTAAAAATAATTTTTCTGGTTCTAATGATGAGCGTGAGAATACCTTAAACCAACTTCTTACAGAGATGGATGGTTTTGGAACAAATACAAACGTAATAGTACTTGCGGCTACTAACAGAGCAGATGTTCTTGATAAAGCATTAATGAGAGCAGGTCGTTTTGATAGACAGATTTATGTAGACCTCCCTGATGTGAGAGAGCGTAAAGAGATTTTTGAAGTTCACTTACGTCCTTTGAAAAAAGTAGAAGAAGAGTTAGATGTAGATTTTCTTGCAAAACAAACACCAGGATTCTCAGGAGCAGATATTGCAAATATGTGTAATGAAGCAGCTCTTATTGCTGCCAGAAAAGGGCATAAAGCAGTTAAGAAACAAGATTTTCTAGATGCTGTAGACCGTATCGTTGGAGGTCTTGAAAAGAAAAATAAAATTATCACTCCTGATGAGAAAAAAGCAATTGCTTTTCACGAGGCGGGTCACGCTACAGTGAGCTGGATGCTAGAACACGCAGCACCATTAGTAAAAGTGACAATAGTACCTAGAGGTCAGTCTTTAGGAGCAGCTTGGTATCTTCCTGAAGAACGTCTTATTGTAAGACCAGAACAAATGCTCGATGAGATGTGTGCAGCCTTAGGTGGTAGAGCTGCAGAAAAAGTTATTTTTAACAAAATATCTACAGGAGCTTTGAGCGATCTTGAAAAAGTAACTAAACAAGCCAGAATGATGGTAACGGTTTATGGACTTAATGATGAGGTTGGAAATCTTACTTATTATGACAGTACGGGACAATCTGAAAATGGTTTTACAAAACCATATAGTGAGCGCACAGCTGAGTTAATTGATAAAGAAATTTCTAAGATTATAGAAAAGCAATATCAACGAGCTATAGCTATTCTTACTAAAGAAAAGGATAAACTTACACAACTAGCACAATTGCTTTTAGATAAAGAAGTGATTTTTAAAGACAATCTTATAGATGTTTTTGGAGAACGCCCTTTTGGAAAAAAGGAAACCACTTTAGAAGAAGGTACAGAAGAAATAGTTTAAAAGATACATCTCTATTTATAATAGATATTAAAAAAACTTGATTGAGCATATGGTTCAATCAAGTTTTTTTATATTTGAGTAGCCTTATAAGCAAAAAACATTAATGAGTCTCTTTAGAAAAATATTTAAATCATCTTCTAAGTCAGACGACCCATTTGAGAATAAAGAAAATGAACAACGCAGTAAGTATATGCCAGAGGTAGATACTCCTGCAGATGAGCGTTTTACAAGAAACTTTATAATAAATGGTGGTCGCTTTCTTTATGCTCTCAATATGGATGAAGTTCACGATAACTTTGACAACATCCTGTTAGAGAATGATTGGTATGAAAAAGATGTTTTTTGTATGGATGATGGACTCAAACAGACTTTTAATAATTATAATTTGAAATTTGGAGCAAAAAAAGAGTCTGCATTCTTTCTTGCAACTTGTGAAAGTTTAGTTGCAAACGATGGATCATTACTTATTTGTTCAAATCAATTAAAAGAATTAAAACTACACGATTTGCCTCAGAATATTATAATTTATGGAACAACAAGTCAAATAGTAAATAATATAGGAGAAGGATTACGTCTTATTAAAAACCGTAATTCTGGAAGTATCCCTACAAATATTACTACTATTAAAAATTTTGAGTCTAAAGACGATAGTAAAGACTTTATGACCTACGGAAGCAGTACAAAAAACTTGTACTTATTGCTGCTAGAAGATCTATAATATGCGCGAAGTCGTAATACGAGCCCTTTTTGGATTACTATATGTAGCATTATTGTTACTAGCTATATTTTCATTAGAAAATATATACATAATTGTTTTTTTTACATTAGGAACTATTGTGTTATATGAGTTTTTGAAACTTATAAAAGTATCTTCTATATTGCCTTATGTTTTACTAATAGCCTCTACTATTATATTCTGTTATTTTAAAATAGATAGAATGATTACTATCATATACCTTACACTTATAATAGCAGTAAATTTATACCTCGTTAAAAACTTAATACGCCCATCAGAGCGATATATTACAATCTCTCAAAAATATGTATATACAATATTCTATATTTCAGGAGGTGTGGTGTTTACTATTTTACTGCCTTCATATAAAGGAGAATATACGTCACTATTAGTAGCTAGTGTTTTTGCACTTATATGGATTAATGATACGTTTGCATTTATAGTAGGAAAGAGTATAGGAAAGCATAAATTGCTAGAGCGTATCTCTCCTAAAAAAACCGTAGAAGGGTTTGTAGGAGGGTTAGTTTTTTGTTGTATTGCCAGTGTGTTGTTTTATTTCTTTACAGATTTATTAAGTCTAGGTTTGTGGATTACTGTAGCAGTAGTTACATCTATTTTTGGTACATTAGGAGATCTTATACAATCACAACTTAAGAGGCAAGCGGGAGTTAAAGATAGTGGTAAAATTATGCCAGGGCACGGAGGGATGTATGATAGATTAGATAGTATTGTTTTTGCTGCCCCATTTATATATTTATTTTTAATAGTATTAGACTATGTTCCATAAAGAAGGATATAAAATTATTGTAATCACAATGCTACTAAGTGCAATTGTGTTATTAACAACAGAATATTTTGTTGGGCGTAATTGGCTGTTTTATGTAGTAACTGCCATTGTTATCTTCTTTTTAGTGATGGTGTTACAGTTTTTTAGAAATCCAGAACGAAAAGCTCATAATGATATAAATGTACTTACATCTCCAGTAGATGGCAAAGTAGTCGTTATAGAGGAGGTATATGAGGCAGAATATTTTAAAGATAAAAGACTTCAAGTGTCCATCTTTATGTCACCTATAAATGTACACGTAACACGATATCCTGGAGCAGGCAAAATTGCTTTTAGTAAGTATCACCCAGGAAAATACTTAGTGGCTTGGCATCCTAAATCAAGTACAGAAAACGAGCGCACAACAGTAGTTGTAACAACAGAAAAATTTGGAGATATACTATATAGGCAAATTGCAGGAGCGCTTGCAAAACGAATTATTAATTATGCAGAAAAAGGAGCAGTAATATCTCAAGGAGATGATAGTGGTTTCATTCGTTTTGGTTCTAGAGTAGATTTATATTTGCCATTAGGTACTAAGCTTAATGTTAAGTTAGAAGACAAAGTAAAAGGAGCAGAATCTATAATAGCATCATTGTAAATGAAAGAAAAGGTTCTCCATACAAAATTTAAGGAGGCTTTTGATAAGGTAAGTGCCACTACGCAAGATTTTCCGCCAGATGTGTTACTACAGTTCTATGCACTATATAAACAGGCAGCACAAAAAAATAGTTTTAACAATATAGAAGGTGAGCATCAACTTGTTAGTGCTTTTAAACTTAATGCATTACTACAAGTAAAACACCTTACAGAAGATCAAGCAAAAGAAGAATACATAAAGCTTGCAGAAAAGTATCTTAAATAAGGATATCAAATGAAAAGAGACAGATTTAGAAATCTGCCTCTTTTATTAGTCTGTAATTAGTAAATACACTTTTTTTATTTCAAACTTGATAATCGCTTTTCTAAAGCTTCAATTTTAGCCTCAGCATCTGCCATTTTTTGACGTTCTATCGCAACTACTTTTTCTGGAGCATTGTTTACAAAACGCTCGTTAGAAAGTTTGCCACTTACAGACTTTAAAAACCCTTTAGTGTATTTAAGTTCTTCTTCAATTTTGGCAACTTCGGCTTCTACGTCTATAGCTCCAGCAAGTGGGATAAAATATTCATTAGATTTTACCCTAAAAGAAAGAGCTCCTTCTAAAGGTTCTTTTATTAAAGTGATCTCACTTACATTACCTAGCTTAGAAATAATGCCATCATATTCTGACGATATTTCTTTATTACCTAAAACGTGTAATTCTATTTGATCTTTAAATGCAATATTCTTGCTCTTACGTATCGTTCTTATGCCAGAAATCACTTGAGAAGCATATTCAAAATCTGATATAATATTTGTATCTGCATTTCCTCCAGAGGGCCATTTATTTATAATTAACGCCTCCTTTGGTGTGCGACCTGTAATGGTTTGCCAGATCTCTTCAGAAGCAAATGGAATAAATGGATGCAAAATTCTTAAGTTGTTTTCAAATGCTTCAATGACTGCATCATATGTCTTACGATCTATGGGTTGTTGGTATGCAGGTTTTATAATCTCTAGCAACCAGCCACAGAAGTCATTCCATACCAGTTTGTAACTAGCCATTAACGCATCAGAAATGCGATATTTTGAAAAGTGATCTTCTATCTCTTTTAGTGTTTCATTAAAGCGATGCGTATACCAGGAAATCCCTTGCGCACTGTATGCTGGTTGCGGTATGTTTTCATCTATTTCCCATCCTTGGATCAGGCTAAAGGCACTCAGATTCTTTTTAATAAATCCTTTTCCTTGTTTTAAAAGATCTTCGTCAAACATTAGGTCATTACCTGCAGCACTACTCAATAGAAGCCCTACGCGCACACCATCTGCACCATATTCTTCTATTAATTTTAAAGCATCTGGTGAGTTACCTAAAGATTTTGACATCTTGCGACGTTGCTTGTCGCGCACTAACCCGGTAAGATATACATTTTCAAATGGACGTTTATCTGTATATTCATACCCAGCAGTAATCATACGTGCTACCCAGAAAAATAAAATATCTGGACCTGTTACAAGATCATTAGTTGGGTAGTAATAGTTAAATTCTTCATTTTCTGGGTTGCGCACTCCGTCAAAAACACTCATAGGCCATAGCCAAGAGGAGAACCAAGTATCTAAGGCATCTTCATCTTGATGTAAATCTGCAGCAGTAAGGGAATTGTTTCCAGTACGCTTTCGCGAAAGCGTAATAGCATCCTCTATATTCTCTGCTACCACAAAATCTTCTTTACCATCGCCAAAATAGTAAGCAGGAATTTGCTGTCCACACCATAACTGGCGAGAGATATTCCAGTCACGAATGTTTTCCATCCAGTGACGATAGGTGTTTTCAAATTTTTTAGGAAATAACTTTACATCACCTGTCTCAAGAACAGACTTTATGGCAGGTTTTACTAGTTCTTCCATTTTAAGGAACCATTGGTCAGAAAGGCGAGGTTCTATAACGGCCTTTGTCCGTTCTGAAGTTCCTATTTTATTAAAGTGATTTTCTGTTTTTACTAAAACAGCGAGCTCTTCAAGTTCTTTTTTAATGTTTTTACGACATTCAAAACGATCTTGACCTTCATAGTGCAATCCAAAACTATTGAGAGAGGCGTCTTCATTAAAGATGTCTATCACTTCAAGCTTGTGTTTATCTCCAAGAGCTTTATCATTTTCATCGTGAGCAGGCGTTACTTTAAGGCAACCTGTCCCAAATTCTAGGTCGACATACTCGTCTTCTATAATAGGGATCACACGACCACAAATAGGAACAATGGCTTTTTTGCCTTTAAGATGTGTAAAGCGATCGTCTTTTGGGTTAATACAGATAGCTGTATCGCCAAAAATAGTTTCTGGACGTGTTGTGGCTATGGTTAATACATCATCACTTCCTTCTATCTTATAGTTGATATAATAAAGAAGACCCTGGCGTTCTTCGTGTATTACTTCTTCGTCAGACAGTGTTGTTTTTGCTTCAGGATCCCAATTTACCATACGGTAACCACGATAAATTAATCCTTTGTTATATAAATCTACAAAGGTTTTTATAACAGACTCACTCATATGTGGGTCCATTGTAAAAGCAGTACGATCCCAGTCACAAGAAGCGCCTAATTTTTTTAGCTGTTCTAAGATAACACCGCCATATTCTTCTTTCCATTCCCAAGCGTGTTTTAGAAATTCTTCACGGGTGAGATCAGATTTATTGATTCCTTGTTCTTTAAGACGGGCAACTACTTTTGCTTCGGTAGCGATAGATGCGTGATCTGTACCAGGAACCCAACACGCATTTTTACCCAATAGACGAGCACGACGTATTAGTACATCTTGTATAGTGTTATTGAGCATATGTCCCATATGCAAGACTCCTGTTACATTAGGTGGTGGTATTACAATGGTGTATGGCTCTCTGTCATCTGGTGTAGAATGGAAAAAATTATGTTCCATCCAGTAGTTGTACCACTTTTCTTCTACTGTAGAAGTGTCATATTCTGAAGCAATGTTCATAGTTTGGTCTAATTGTTGTCTTAAAGTAGGCAAAAGTAGGGATAACAGCAGGATAATTAAATAGTCTAAAGATTCTTTTTAAAACGTATATATGAAAGAACAAAGTGTTAATAATCAGATCATTTTTGGTAGGCGGTTAATTTCTACCTATTTTTGATTACCCTCAAATATTAAAATTATGAAAAAACTAATCGTATTATTTGTTGCTACACTCTTTGCAGTTAGTATTCAAGCCCAAAACAAGAAAGCAAAAATCACTTTTGATTCAGATGTTGTAGACTATGGTGAGGTACAATACGGCTCAGATGGCGTGCGTAAGTTTACATTTACAAATACAGGTAATGACGTGCTTATTGTAGCTCGTGTATATTCTACTTGTGGTTGTACTATCGCAAAAAAACCAGAAAATCCTATTCAGCCAGGAGAAAAAGGTGAGATAGAAGTAAAGTATGATACAAAAAGGCCAGGTCCTATCCGTAAGACTATTACGGTATATTCAAATGCTTCTGAAGTACCACAGAGTTTAAAAATTAAAGGAAAGGTATTACCAGAAGTTGGTGAGTAAACAATACTTTAATAAAAAATAAAAAGACCGCTTATTACAAGCGGTCTTTTTATTTTTTATAATTCAAGTACGAGTATGTTGTAACGTTTATATATAAACGATGATTCAGAAAATGTATTTTCAATGTAATTAGCAATCATTTTTACCTGTTAACTAACTCAAAGTAGTAGTATACTCATTAAAATAGTTTTAAAAAGGTAATATAATTTAGTTTTAAAAACTAAATTATATTACAAAGTTGTTTTGTAAAAAAATCAATAAGTACAATGAGAATAATCTATTTGCTTAAAAATTATGTTTATTTAGTGCTTCTAATTTTTATCTTTATAAGCTGTGGTTATACAGAAACCGAAGATGATAAGTTTCCTGATATGCCAGTTTTTCCTGAGCATAGTAACCCTGAAGTATCAATAGAGCCTTTAACTAGGACAATAGATGTTTTGTATGATTATGATGAGCAGAATTTTATTGCATCCATAAAGTATTTATACAAAGAAAGTAGATCAAGAATGTATGTTGTTAAAATGGATCATACTCTTAAAGTGTTAGATTCTATAGAAACTGATGATCTTTTTGAAATGGTAAAAGACGGGAGTTTTTATATTAAAAACGATAAAGGAAAAATACTTAAATATAGTTCTTTTGATGCTAAGCCTTTAGTAATAGAGGAACATCCTTTTAATGGTATTACCTATAAAGAAAGAGTAGAAAAAGAATTAAGGGAAGGGAAATATGCAAGAGGTACATATCCAGATAGTCTGTCGTCTAAAATATGGGAGATTGTAGATTCTATAAGTTATCATAAATCATTTCAAGAGTTTGATAAACAGCAATTAACAGGTTTGCAATGTGTGATTGACTTCTATTCAGAATCAAAAAGAGTTTTGGTTTATGAAGATGAAGAATATCTTAGTAGCCCTCAACCTTCTTCTAATGACTATGGAATTACTGCTAATAGTATATTATATGATTTTAAAGCTTGTGAGGTGAAAACTAAATCTAATGCGGTTGAGAATGAAGGTTTAACTATTACAGATAAAGTAGTAAGAGCAAATGGTAGTTCAGGAGGAAATCATTTTGTGCCAGGTAGCTTTTACCCTATAGGTTTGCAGTATTATGAGTTAGAGATTGAAGGAGTAAAAACCCAATTTAAAATAATGGCAGACCCTATAGGAGAGAGACAACTTTTTTTAAGGCATATTCTTGATTCAGATATCTATTTAATAGACGTTGTAGATGCAATTCAATGGAATGTAAGAGAACCTACTTATATTGTTAATATAAAATAAATTTTCTTTTTATTCTTACTTTGTTTAAAGAAAATTAGCTAATGATAATTTATATGATGAAAAAGCATTTGTATTTAGTATTTCTCTTTTCTGTTTTTATTAGCTGTGATTATGTGGTTATTGAAAATAAAAACGAAGAAGAAGGCAAGGGAGATAAAAAGCCTTCAGACTTTCCTGTTTTTCCTGAGCATAGCAATCCTGAGATTGAAATAATTTCTATGGGTTATAAAATAGGAGATTTGTATAAAAATACTGATAGTACATTTCTTGCTTTGGGTAAAATTTCTGACAATAATACTCATAAAAGCTATGTTTTTGAATTAGATCATAATATGGTTAAACTAGATTCTGTAAGTGCAAGAGGAGTATTTAAAATACTTGAAGATGGTAGTTTTTTTACTAATGGTTATGACGGAGAAATGTTCAAATATCAAACCATAAAATCAACACCTATAAACATTATTTTGCACCCTTTTAATGCTAGAAAATATAGAGATGAGACTGAAAGAGCAATTTATATAGAATCTTTTGATAAAAATGGTTTTCCAGATATCTCAATTTATAAATCAGAGCATAGAGTAGATTCTCTAAGTTTTATAAGGACTACTTCAGAATTTAAAAAGCAAGTTCTTAAAAATTTAAAATGTATTTCATATATAAGAAGCAATCTTAGTCCGCCAATACTTTTTTTTAATGATAATAAAATGTACATAGGCAATGATTATCTTAGTACGTACCCTTATGATTTTGGACTTGGAGAAGAAGTACCACATAAATTATTAAAAAAAGTAGATAGTTGTGAACTTAATTTGATGAAAAGTTTTCAAATAGACTATAATACAAACATATCACTTGTTGATGATTATGTAACAGGTTATGGAAGTGCCGGAGGTAATCATTTTTCGCCAGGAACTCGATATGAAAAAGGGCTGCAATATTTTAATTTAGAAGTAAACGGGGTTACTACGTCATTTAGAGTTTATGCTCCTCGTTTATCAACCTTGAATATAAAATCTCGTAATATTCCTCATACAGATATATGTATTATTGATGTTGTTAGAACAACAAATGAGTATCCAGAAGAATTAAACTCTTATATTGCTCGTATTAAAAAATAACCTCATAAAACCAGTGTGTTAACTCTTTAATAAGAGCAATCTCTATATCTGTTTTGTAATAACTGCTTTCGCGAAAGCAAAAAGAAAAACCTAAGATTGAGTTATACTCTTTTATGAAAAATTCAAAATGAAAGTTAGTCTAAAAGTATATGTAATTTTACAATTATGCAGCTTAATGATATTGAGCTGCAGTAATATAAAAACTGAAGAAGATAAACATCCAGATATGCCCTTTTTTCCTAAGCATACAAACTCTGAAATTGAAATAACTTCTCTAGGATACCATATAGATTCTTTGTACAAGAACTCTGATAATACATTTATCACTTATGGTTCTAACAATCATTCTATATCTGTATTAGAAATGGATAATAATTTTAATATAAGAGATTCTATAAACACATATGGATTATTTGAAACATTAGAAGATGGTAGTTTTTATGTAAATGGGAAAGGAAGGTATAAAGCATTAAAGTATAATGAGATTACTGCAAAACCTATAGGAATTGAAGAACATCCTTTTGACGGAAGTCAATATCAAGAGAACCAGGCAACTAAAATCTATAATGAATATTATGATAGAGGTTTTCCAGATTCCTTATTCTATACAATAAGTGATAAAGTAGATTCTATTAGTTTTAAAATAGCTGCTCGTGAGTTTAAGAAACAAGTTTTTGAAGGATTGCAATGTGTTGTAAAGACAAAGTATATGAATCCTATATATGTTTATAAAGACAAAGAATATGTTCATAGTACTTATCCAGATAGAGGAAGTAGTGATTTTAGATTTTGGGAAGATGCTCCTAAAGTATTGATGTCTAAAGTAGCAGATTGCAAGTCTATGAAAAGTGTTCAAACTGTTACTGATAAAAATTTTACTCTTTTTGAAAAAGCTGTGACTGGTAGTGGAAGTAGAGGAGGTAATCATTTTGTACCAGGTAGTTTTTATCCTAAAGGATTACAATATTTCAATATGGAAATAGAAGGCGTTACTACATCATTTAAAGTATATGCTCCTTATCTATCGTCTGTAAACATAAGTACTCGTCGTATTGTCAATACTAACATTTTTATTATTGACATTATTAATGGTGATAACAAACATTTTCAACCAAAACATTCCTACATAGCACGATTAAAAAAATAAAACAAAGCTTTCGTTATTTCTTTCTTTAGGATCAATAATTATTTCTGCATTTTTGTAGAAATACAAATACACAATGCCTGATATATCAAAAAAAGGACTTGCAATGCCGCAATCTCCTATACGAAAACTCGTTCCTTTTGCAGAAGCTGCAAAAGAAAGAGGGATACAAATACACCAGCTTAATATAGGACAACCAGATATTAAGACACCTGCTGTAGCATTAGATGCAGTAAAGAATATTGATATGGATGTGTTAGCATACAGCCATAGCGCAGGATTTCAATCATATAGAGAAAAATTAGCAGCTTATTATAACAAGCACGATATTCACGTAAATGAAGATGAAATTATTATCTCAACGGGAGGTTCTGAAGCACTATTATTTGCAATGGGAAGTGTGACAGATCCAGGAGATGAGATTATTATACCAGAACCTTTTTATGCAAATTATAATGGGTTTGCAACAGCAAGTGGAGTGACTGTAGTACCAGTAATCTCTAACTTAGAAACTGGATTTGCATTACCACCCATTTCAGATTTTGAAAAGCTTATTTCAGATAAAACAAAAGCGATTGTAATATGTAATCCAGGAAATCCTACGGGATATCTATATTCTGAAGAAGAGATCAAACAGCTTGCAGATCTTGTAAAGAAACACGACCTCTTTTTAATTGCAGATGAGGTGTATAGAGAGTTTGCATATGATGGTCACATACATCACTCTGTGATGAAACAGCGTGATATAGATGCGCATACCATAATGATAGACTCTGTTTCTAAGCGTTTTTCTATGTGTGGAGCTCGTATAGGATGCATTGTAAGTCGCAATAAAGAATTAATGAGTACAGCAATGAAGTTTGCACAAGCTCGTCTAAGCCCGCCTACATTTGCTCAGATAGCATCAGAAGCAGCTCTTGAGACACCACAATCTTATTTTGACGATGTGATTGATGAGTATGTATCACGTAGAAATACATTAGTAGAAGGCTTGAAAGATATTCCTGGTGTAAAAGTAGCCACTCCTAAGGGAGCGTTTTACTGTATCGTAGAGCTTCCTGTTACTAATGCAGATGCGTTTGCACAATGGCTATTAGAATCTTTTGATTATAATGGAAAAACCATAATGGTAGCACCAGCAGCAGGATTTTATAGTACTAAAGGAGTAGGACTTAATCAAGTACGCATTGCATATGTATTAGAAGACTCATTACTTAAAGAAGCAGTAGAAATATTAAAAGTGGCGCTTTCTAAATATAATTCATAATGCATATACAAGAAAACGTATCACTAAAACAATATAATACCTTTGGTATAGATGTAAAAGCGGCCTTTTTTGCAAGTATCTCAACAGTGCAAGAACTTATAGAATTGCTTTCTAACAATAAATATCCAGATCCTTTTATTATAGGTGGAGGTAGTAATATGTTACTTACCCAAGATATAAAAAGGCTTGTAATTCATCTCAATATTAAAGGCAAAGAAATAGTAGATGCTTCGTTTTCAGATACAGAAGTATTACTCAAAGTAGCGGGAGGCGAGAACTGGCACGATTTTGTGCTTTATTGTGTAGGTAATAATTTAGGAGGAGTAGAAAACCTATCGCTCATTCCAGGAAATGTTGGGACATCACCCATTCAGAATATTGGAGCATATGGTGTAGAGCTCAAAGATATTTTTTATGAGTGTGAAGTTCTTCATAGAACCACTCAAGAAACCAGAATTTTTTCTATAGAGGAATGTGCTTTTGGATATAGAGATTCTGTGTTTAAAAACAAACTAAAGAATGAGTATGTGATCACTTCGGTTACCTTTAGACTTACTAAAAAAGATCATAAGATTATGATAGATTATGGCGCTATTGTAGATACGCTTTCGCGAAAGCATATAGAAAACCCAACTCTTAAAGATGTATCAGATGCTGTTATTGAGATCCGTCAGTCTAAATTGCCAGACCCTAAGAAAATAGGTAATAGTGGTAGTTTTTTTAAAAATCCAATAATTTCACAAAAAGAGTTTGATGCCCTAAGAGCAGCTCATCCAATAGCACCATATTATCCAATAGGATCTGATCAAATTAAAGTGCCAGCAGGCTGGCTTATAGAGCAAGCAGGGTTTAAAGGAAAACGATACGGTAATGCAGGGGTGCACGATAAACAAGCTTTAGTACTGGTGAATTACGGGAATGCATCAGGTCAAGAAATATGGAATCTAGCTATAAAAATACAATCAGAAGTAAAAGAAAAATATAACATTACTATAGAACCCGAAGTTAATGTTCTTTAAAGCTTATTACTATTTTTATAATATTAAGTTGTAAGAAGTATACTAATACATTTTAAGAAGAGTTTATATCAACAACTTTTGATATCTAATCTTTAGACCTTAACTTTAAGTGCTAAAAGGCATACGTATATTTAAATAAATGTTAATTTAAAACCATCCCCTTTTTTGAAGACTTTTGTCGAAAAACACATTGTAGAACTGCTAAAAGCTGGAGATGATAGAGCTATGGGTTTACTCTATGATCATTATGCAGATGCATTATATGGGATTGCAATTAAAGTAACTCACGATGAAGAGCTTGCGCAAGATGTTTTACAAGAATCTTTTGTAAAAATTTGGAAAAATGCGCATAAGTATGATGTGAAAAAAGCGAGATTATTTACTTGGCTTTTTAGGGTTGTGCAAAATACAGCAATAGATAAAGTACGTAGTAGGCAAAGAAAACAATCTAAAGAAGTCCAAACAGACAGTTCTAACGTATATCACTTAAAGACTACTTCTCTTGCTATAGAACATATAGATGTAAAAGACCATACAGAAAGTCTTGAGCCAAAATATAAGGAGGTAATCGATGCGTTGTTTTTTCAAGGAATGACGCAACAAGAGGCAAGTGATGAATTGAATATACCGTTAGGAACTGTAAAGTCTAGGTTAAAAATAGGCCTGCGAGAACTACGTAAGGTTTTCGGAGGGTTTATAATAATTTTAAGTACGATGCTATGAGTGATAGAGTATCACAATTTTTGGGAGGAGATTTATTAGAGAGTTACCTTATGGGTACCACTTCTCCTATTGAATCACAGGAGGTAGAATACTACATTGATAAATACCCTGAGGTACAAAAAGTATATAAGGAGTTACAAGAAAACTTAGAGAATTATGCTATATCATATGCGGTTCAAACTCCTAAAGAATTAAGAACAAAAGTATTAAAACAAACAGAGACTACTAGGAGAAGAGTGGTGCCACTACTTTCTATAGCAGCGTGTACTATTGCAGTAGTTTTTGGTGTTGTGGCATTTCTAATTTATAAACAAAACCAAGTGTTGCTAGAAGATAGGCAGTTTACTTCTAATTTACTTGAAAATCTTAATAACGACATTGTTTCAAACAGGGAAATGTTGCAATCTGTTGAGGAGCAATTTATGATACTTAATAATACAGCAACTCAAAAATATATCCTTACAGGTAATTCGGTAGGTCGTAAGTTAGAGGCTGTCGCATATGTAAATCAATTAGAGAAAAAATCATATGTACACGTAGCAAGTTTGCCAGAACTTCCAGATGAGCAAGTATACCAGATGTGGGCACAAGTAGATGGAAAGTTAGTACCTCTTGATATTTTAAAACTTACAAAAGACAACCTTGTAGAGATCCCTTATGAGGAGCGTATGGCGAGCCTTAATGTAACTATAGAACCTAAAGGAGGAAGTAAAGAAGCTACAATTTCTAAAGAAGTTGCTACAATAAATTTCAATAAAGAAAACGAATTGCAAGATCAGCAATAGTCTCATCTATCTATTTCTCTTTTTGTATCTTTGCACAAAATTATTGTGATGGAGTTACTTTTAATTACACTAGCACTTTTAGCCCTTTCTGTAGGAGGTATTGCTATCAAACTATGGGCAAAAAAAGACGGAAAATTTGCAGGTACTTGTGCCAGCCAGAGTCCATTTTTAAATAAAGAAGGAGAAGCTTGCAGTATGTGTGGCAAACTTCCAGAAGAGATGGGAGATTGCTCTCAAGAGAAGTAAAGCTGCTCTATATTGGATCAATTTTTAACGCTACTTTTTTATATTTTTATAGGAGTCACATTGATTAATGTGACTTTTTATGTGTTTTATATGTTTTTTGCTTTTGCAAAAGATAACTCTCAACCTTCTCATCATTCGTACCCACCAGTCTCAGTGATCATTTGCTCAAAAAATGAAGCTAAAAATCTCAAAAAAAATATTCCAAAAATATTATCACAAGACTATTCTTTGTTTGAAGTAATCTTAATTAATGATGCATCATATGACGAGACAGGAGATATCATAGAGGCATTTGCTTTAGAAAATAAAAATGTAGAAGAAGTACACGTAGTAAATAATGAAGCCTTCTGGGGAAGTAAAAAGTATGCCTTGACATTGGGAATAAAAAAAGCAAAATATAATAACTTGGTATTTACAGATGCAGACTGTTTTCCGGCTTCAAACCAATGGCTTAGGCATATGGCAAGTCAATTTGGAAATAAGAAAGAACTTGTGTTAGGCTATGGAGCTTATGAAAAAATAAAGGGTTCTTGGCTCAATAAAATCATACGATTTGAGACAGTAATGACTGCGCTGCAATACTTTTCTTGGGCAAAGGTAGGAAAGGCATATATGGGAGTAGGAAGAAATCTCGCATATACATCTTCTTTGTTTTTTGCACATAATGGGTTTATAAAACATATGAAAATACGTAGTGGTGATGACGATCTATTTGTAAATGAAGTAGCAACAAGGCGCAATGTTGCCATACAATACCACCCAGAAAGTTATACATACTCAGAGCCTAAAAAAAAAATAAGTGATTGGTATATTCAAAAGCGTAGGCACATAAGCACAGCTCATCATTATAAAAA
This sequence comes from uncultured Dokdonia sp., assembly GCA_938002835.1. Lineage (GTDB taxonomy): Bacteria > Bacteroidota > Bacteroidia > Flavobacteriales > Flavobacteriaceae > Dokdonia. The sequence continues at coordinate 41,254 of CALKZS010000053.1, forward strand.
GATACATAAATTCTTTTTAAGCATATTTTATGTTTCACAATTGTTTTTTTTTCTATTGCTTGTGCTTGTCTTAATAAGTAATTTTTTATGGCAGTATGTTCTTTTTATAATAAGTATTAGATATTTAATTACTTGGTTAGTTGTTGGAGTAAGCGCTTCAAAGCTTAAAGAAAAAGATCTTGTGATGTTGTATCCTTTACACGAGATAACGCTAGTTTTTATACAATTAGGTATCTTTATATCTAATCAGTTAATAAAACCTAATAGGTGGAAATAACTCCAGACAAGATTTTAGAAGAAATACAACGTGCAAAAAAAGGTGCTCAAAGTGCCTATAGCTTTTTGCTTAATACATACTGGAATGAAGTCTATGGGTATTTATTAAAGCGCACTAAAAATGAATATGATGCCGAAGACATCACTATCCAAACATTTTCTAGAGCTTTTTCTAAAATAGACACCTATAATGAAGATTTTAAGTTTAATACCTGGTTAATTACGATTGCAAAAAATATACATATTGATGTTTTGCGTAAACGGAAAGCATCAATGCGCTCTTATTTTGCAGAACGTGATGAAGAAAAAGTACGTACAGTATTAGACGATAACCTTTCTCCAGAAGATGCGCTTATAAAAAAGCAAAATCTAGCACAACTCCTCAAATACATAAAACAACTAAAGCCTCATTATCAACAAATGATAAATTTGAGGTATTTCCAAGAGATGAGTTATCAAGAAATGGCAGAGTACATAGATGAACCTATGAGTAATGTAAAAGTAAAACTTCTTAGAGCAAGGCGATTGTTGTCTGATGTCATTCAAAAAGTAGATCGATGACAGCGATTCCTTTTAAAAAATTAGGCCCAGGACTTTTATTTGCAGGAGCTGCTATAGGAGTTTCTCATTTAGTACAAAGCACTCGTGCTGGAGCAGATTTTGGCTTTGGCTTACTATGGGCTTTAATACTTGTTAATATTATTAAATATCCTTTTTTCCAGTTTGGACCTCGATATGCTGCAGCAACAGGTAAGAGCTTGCTGTATGGATATAAAAAACTAGGAAAACCAGTATTACTTGCTTACTTTATACTTACTATAGGGACAATGTTTACCATACAGACTGCAGTTACTATTGTAACAGCTGGACTAGCAATACAGCTCTTTGGGGTTACTCAAGATATTGCAGTTTGGAGTGTAGCGATCACGATAATGTGTGCTATTATACTTGCAGTAGGGAAATATCGAGTTCTAGATAAGTTGATGAAAATTATTATCATATGCTTAACAGTAAGTACACTTATAGCAATTTTTTTTGCGCTTAGAGGGAGTGTCGCAACTTTAGGTTCTGGAAACTCAATTAGTTTATCACAGATAGTACCTACAGACGCTTTGTCTATTGCTTTTTTAATTGCATTTATGGGATGGATGCCAGCACCTCTTGATATTTCTATTTGGCATTCTTTATGGACACTAGAAAAAGCAGAAAGAGGGGAAGAAGCCATTAAAAATTCAATTTTTGATTTTAATGTAGGATATGTAGGAACCCTTGTTTTAGGAATTTGTTTTATGACATTAGGAGCTCTGGTAATGTTTGGAACAGGCAAAACGTTTTCAAGTAAAGGAGGTGTTTTTGCAGGACAACTTATTAATATGTATACATCAAATCTAGGAAGTTGGGCCACTATTATTATTGGGATAGCAGCATTTACAACAATGTTTAGTACTACATTAACAACTCTTGATGCGTCACCTCGAGCAATGAAAGCTACAACAGATTTGCTGGGCTTTGGTTTTAAAAAACGAGGGTACTTATTCTGGCTCACAATACTTATTGTGGGTACCTGTTGTATTCTTTTTTTCTTGATAAGTGAGATGGAGCTTTTGGTAAAGATTGCGACTATTTTATCATTTCTTACAGCTCCTTTTTATGCAATATGCAATTATCTAGTGTTTAAAGACCCAGAACTTCCAGAAGAGGCTAAGCTTTCAAAATCATTACAAGGGCTAAGTATTTTTAGTATTGTTGCTCTTATATTGTTTAGTATCTGGTATGTGATTACCTTGTTTTAATTTGTTTTTGTTACGCTTTCGCGAAAGCAGAAAAATCCGAAAATCTACTTTAATTTTCTAATAATCTAGAGGGCTTAAACTTATTGGTTTAAGCTATCTTTGCCGCCTATGCGATTTGATTTACTTACAACAGACCCTGCGTCACAAGCAAGAGCGGGAAAACTCACTACAGACCACGGTGTGATTGAAACACCTATATTTATGCCAGTAGGAACTGTGGCTTCTGTTAAAGGGGTTCACCAGCGAGAACTAAGAGAAGATATCAATCCAGATATTATCTTAGGAAACACCTATCATTTGTATTTACGTCCTAAGATGGAAATTCTACAAAAAGCTGGAGGATTACATAAGTTTATGAACTGGGATAGACCTATTCTTACTGATAGTGGTGGTTATCAAGTGTATTCACTTTCTGGAAGACGTAAGATTAAAGAAGAAGGAGTGCGTTTTAAATCTCACATAGATGGATCAATGCATTTATTTACACCAGAAAACGTGATGGAAATACAGCGTCAAATAGGAGCAGATATAATGATGGCTTTTGATGAGTGTACACCCTATCCTTGTGATTATAGATATGCAAAGCGATCTATGCATATGACACACCGCTGGTTAGATCGTTGTATCAATCATTTTAATAAAGTACCTGCCTTATACGGTCACGAGCAAGTACTGTTTCCTATAGTACAGGGAAGTGTTTATAAGGATTTAAGAGCTCAGAGTGCAGAGTATATAGCAAATACAAACTCTTTTGGAAATGCAATAGGCGGTCTTTCTGTAGGAGAACCCGCAGAAGAGCTCTATGCAATGACAGAGGTAGTAACCGCCATTTTACCTAAAGAAAAACCGAGATATTTGATGGGAGTAGGAACTCCTATAAATATTCTTGAAAATATTGCGTTAGGGATAGATATGTTTGATTGTGTAATGCCCACGCGCAATGCTCGTAACGGAATGTTATTTACAGCCCAAGGAAGTATTAATATTAAAAATGTAAAATGGGAAGACGATTTTTCTCCCATAGATGAAATGGGTATTACTTGGGTAGATACAGAGTATAGCAAAGCTTATTTACGTCACTTATTTAAGTGCAAAGAGCTACTAGGAATGCAAATTGCGACTATACATAACTTAGGATTTTATATGTGGTTAGTGAGAGAAGCTCGCAAGCATATCATAGCAGGAGACTTTGCAGTCTGGAAAGAAAAAATGGTAAAACAAATGGATAAACGTCTATAATTGAAAATACTTGATTGGTATATCGTAAAACGTTACATCGGGACTTTTATCACGATGCTAGCGCTGTTTGTTCCTATTGGGATTATTGTCAATCTTGCAGAGAAGATTGATAAAATCTTATTGAACGAGGTGCCTTTTAGTGAGGTTGCGCTATACTACCTCAACTTTACCATTTACTTTGCAAACCTGTTATTTCCTTTGTTTTTATTCTTATCGGTAATTTGGTTTACTTCAAAGCTCGCAAATAACACAGAAGTAATTGCTTTTTTAAGTAGTGGAGTTTCTTTTACAAGGTTTTTACGTCCATATCTAATAGGCGCTACTGTTGTTTGTATAGGAGCATTTGTTCTAGGGACATATCTCGCGCCTAGAGCAAATAAAGGATATAATGAGTTTATTTTTGAATATCTCAAAAAAGGAAAAAAAGATAGAGAAACACAAGATGTATATAGACAGATAGATGAAGGAGATTATATATATGTAAGTAATTTTACGCCAAGTACAAAAACAGGAAGTAATTTTACTTGGGAGCATTTTGAAGGCAATACAATGACCTATAAAATGAGTGCTAGTAGAATAAAGTTTAATCCTAAAGACACAACATACACGCTCAATAAATTTAAGATGCGTGAGATAGGTCCATATGGTGATATACTGCATAGCAAAACAAAGTTAGACACTGTTTTTAATTTTGATATAGATGATCTAACCCCAGTAGAGTATATAGCAGAGACACTTAATACTCCAGAACTTAAAGAATTTATTGCAAAAGAAAGATCAAGAGGCTCTTCATATATAAGTCGTTATGAAGTAACACTTCAAAAAAGATATAGTTTGCCTGTTGCTGCATATATACTAACTATTATTGCAGTAGCGGTAAGTGCAATGAAACGTCGGGGTGGTATGGGTATTAATCTTGCTTTTGGTATTATACTAGCATTTATTTTTATCTTTTTTGATAAAGTATTTGGTACGCTAGCAGAGCAGTCAGATTTTCCTCCATTAATTGCAGTATGGACACCTAATATTCTTTTTGCAATTTTAGCTGCATATCTACTTAAAAATGCAAAACGATAGCCTTAAGTCATACTTACATTTTCACCTCATCGTTTTTATTTGGGGATTTACAGCGGTACTTGGCGCACTTATTACAATCGATGCGCTTCCGTTAGTTTGGTTTAGAATGGGACTTGCTAGCATCTTTATTTTTATATATGTAAAAGTACGTGGCATCTCATTATCGCTTTCTCCCAAAACTTTGTTTGGTTTTTTTATTGCAGGACTTATAATCGCTGTTCACTGGCTCACTTTTTTCGGAGCGATTAAAGTATCTAATGTGTCTATTACACTTGCTATGATGAGTACAGGCGCTTTTTTTACAGCATTGCTAGAGCCTATTTTTTATAAACGAAAACTCATTTGGTATGAACTCCTTTTTGGAGCCATTGTCGTTGCGGCTTTATATCTCATTTTTGAAGTAGAGACTACGTACCGCACAGGGATTTTTATGGCGCTAGCTTCTGCGTTTCTTTCGGCAGTATTTACGTTAATTAACGGAAAATTTGTAACAAAGCACCACCCTACTAAAATTTCGTTTTATGAACTCTTATTTGGGACGTTATGTGTGACGATGTATCTCGCTTTCGCGAAAGCGGACACCTTTTTCTCTCCACAGTTTTTTAATCTCCCAACAATGGATTGGGTATACATAGGAGTACTGGCAACCGCTTGTACGGCATATGCATTTATAGCTGCCGTATCTGTAATGAAACATCTAAGTCCATATACCGTGATGCTTACTATAAATTTAGAACCAGTGTATGGAATTTTATTAGCTTTTTTAGTTCTAGGAGATGCAGAGCGTATGAGCACAGAATTTTATTATGGAGCATTGCTTATACTAGTGGTTGTAATAGCTAACGGCATTTTAAAAAATAGTAAACGCTTCAAGACTAAAAAAGAGGTTTGATGGTATGATAAAACCATTATATTTGTAGACTGAACCTAACTGAAATTATTGCGTTACTAGACGCTTTAAAACCTTATAGATGGAATATTTAGATTTTGAATTACCCATTAAAGAGCTAGAAGAACAACTAGAAAAATGTGCACTTATTGGTCAAGAAAGTGAAGTTGATGTGACCCAAACGTGTAAACAAATCGAAAAAAAACTAGCCGATACTAAGAAGGATATTTATAAAAATTTGACGGCTTGGCAACGAGTACAGTTATCTAGACATCCTAATCGTCCATATACATTAGATTATATAAACGCTATTTGTGGTGACACCTTTGTAGAAATGCACGGAGATCGAACTGTAAAAGACGATAAAGCAATGATAGGTGGCCTAGGAAAGATAGAGGATCAATCATTTATGTTTGTTGGGCAACAAAAAGGATATAATACAAAAACACGCCAGTACCGTAACTTCGGTATGGCAAATCCTGAAGGATATCGTAAGGCACTGCGTCTTATGAAAAGTGCCGAAAAATTTAATATACCAGTAGTTACTATTGTTGATACTCCAGGAGCATATCCAGGTTTTGAAGCCGAAGAGCGTGGACAAGGAGAAGCCATTGCTCGCAATATTCTTGAGATGACACGTCTTAAAGTGCCTATTATTGTTGTAATCATTGGTGAAGGCGCTAGTGGTGGAGCTCTAGGAATAGGTGTAGGTGATAAAGTATTGATGCTAGAAAATACGTGGTACTCTGTAATCTCTCCAGAATCTTGTTCTTCTATTCTATGGAGAAGCTGGGAGTTTAAAGAGCAAGCCGCAGATGCATTAAAGCTCACTGCAAAAGATATGAAAAAGCAAAAGCTTATAGACGAGATTGTAAAAGAACCTCTTGGTGGTGCTCACGCAAATCGTGAAGAAACTTTTAATACAGTAAAAAAATCTATACTCAAAGCTTTTGATGAATTTAAGAACTTATCAAAAGAAGAACTTGTAGAACAACGTATGGATAAATATGCACAAATGGGAGTCTTCAAAGGCTAAACACCCATTTTTCACTTGATCGCATAATCCGCAATTTTTAGTTGCGGATTTTTTTATACAAATCAACAATATAAACAAGTTGTTAACAGTTCAATTGTTGATTACCTGTTAGCTTTCGCTTTTATCAAAGTAAACCTTTCTTATAACTATTTATCTATTTTCGTAACTATGGAACAACCTAAGCCCACACCGGCATATAATATATCTAAAGGTCAAGTAGTTAACCTTCAAAAAGGTAAAATACCACCTCAAGCACTTGATCTTGAGGTAGTTGTGCTTGGAGCGCTTATGATTGATAAAAAAGGTGTTGATGAGGTAATTGATATTTTATCACCTGAGGTATTCTATAAAGATCAACATAAACATATTTTTGAAGCTATACGTATTCTCTTTGAAGAAGGCCAGCCTGTAGACTTATTAACTGTTTCAGAGCAGCTTAAAAAAATGGCAAAGCTCACGCAAGCTGGAGGAGATTATTATTTGATACAACTTACTCAAAAAGTAGCTTCTTCTGCTCATATTGAGTATCACGCTCGTATTATTCTACAGAAGTATATACAACGATCTCTCATTAAGATTTCTAACGAAATTATTGAAGATGCATATGATGAGACTACAGATGTTTTTGATTTATTAGATCAAGCAGAAAGTAAGTTGTATGAAGTAACTCAAGGTAATGTAAAGCGTAGTTCTGAGAGTGCTCAAAACCTCGTGATTCAGGCTAAAAAGAAAATAGAAGAGATCTCAAATAAAGAAGGTCTTTCTGGTATTCCTACTGGTTTTCATAAGGTAGATGCGCTTACCTCTGGATGGCAACCTTCAGATTTAATAATTGTAGCAGCGCGTCCTGGTATGGGTAAAACGGCAATGACCCTTACAATGGCTCGTAATATGGCAGTAGATCAAAATGTGCCTGTTGCCTTCTTCTCTTTAGAGATGAGTTCTGTACAGCTTATAACTCGTTTGATATCTTCGGAAACAGGCTTATCTAGTGAAAAGCTAAGAACAGGTAAATTAGAAAAGCACGAGTGGGAACAACTTAACGTAAAGGTAAAAAGCTTAGAAAAAGCACCACTTTTTATAGATGATACTCCATCACTTTCAATCTTTGACTTACGAGCAAAAGCAAGACGTCTAGCATCACAGTTTGGAATTAAAATTATAATGATTGATTACCTTCAATTAATGACAGCAGGCTCTACTCAAAAAGGAGGAGGTAACCGTGAGCAAGAAATCTCAATGATCTCTCGTAACCTTAAAGCACTGGCAAAAGAGCTTGCGGTACCTGTAATTGCACTCTCGCAACTATCACGTGCTGTAGAAACACGTGGAGGTAGTAAAAGACCTCTACTGTCTGACCTTCGTGAGTCTGGAGCAATTGAGCAAGATGCAGATATTGTATCGTTTATTTATCGTCCAGAATATTATAAAATAGAGGAGTGGGATGATGAAGAGCGTAGCCCAACAGAAGGACAAGGAGAATTTATTGTGGCAAAACACCGTAATGGTGGTTTAGATAACATACGTCTTAAATTTATTGGGCATTTAGGTAAGTTTGATAATCTAGATGATTTTACTACGCCTTATGAGTTTGCAAGTAGTATGAATGCTGCTGCAAATGATGATACTTTTAATCCTAACGCTTTACCAAGTGCAGATGATGCCTTTGGAGGTCCAGCACCAGGATTGCCAAGTGAAGATGAAGATGATGTTCCTTTTTAGGAATACAGTCTTAAAAAACCTAGTAGTTTAAAGATAAAATAAAACTTATAACTCCTTAGACACAGCCATCCGAAAGTCGATATTTAACAATAGCCTGAGAATCCCTTATTTTTGGTTTGTAGACTAAAAATAATTTTTATGGGACTCTTCAAGCGCACTAAAAATACAAATAAACCACTACTACGTCAAATTCTAGATTTAGTTCCTCGTTGGATGCTCACACGTTGTTGTGAAAAACACAATGGTGACAAGTGCTGTAGCAGATATAAGACTTATGATCAATTTGTAGCTTTAACTTTCGGACAGCTCAATAAGTGTTTTACATTAACTGACATTTCTGCTGGTATAGGAGTCTCTCAGACCTTTATATCAGATTTAGGTCTTTCTCAAAGTCCAGCACGTTCTACAATGAGTGATGGCAATAAGAAGCGTAGTTAACGTGAGTTCGATATAAGAAAACAAGATAATTATTTGATTATCAAGCATTTTATG